>NZ_CATNVN010000023.1:0-17138 GCF_951230505.1 uncultured Neisseria sp. | reverse complement strand
GCGCAGGCCTGACAGGTCATGCCTTCGATTTGGAAACGGACTTTTTGTTGCATGGTTTCTTCCTTCTGAATGTGGTTGGGCTACCTGAAAAAAGCGGAGCAGGGTTTTCAGGTAGCCTTTGGGGTGTTGCAGTCGATTTGTTGCGATTCGATTTACAAAGCCGCATCAAAGCCGCCGTCTTCCACCGCTTCTATCAGCGCGGCGGGGTTGGTTTGGGCGGGGTCGAATTCCACGACGGCGTTCTTGTTTTCCAGGCTCACTTCGGCCTTGTCCACGCCGTTTACGCCTTCGAGGATGCTGGTAACGCTTTTCACGCAACCGCCGCAGGTCATGCCTTCGATGTTTAATGTGATGGTTTGCATAGGGTTTCCTTTCTGTTGGAATGAGGCTGAGGTTTTAAAGCCCGTTGCAGCCAAAGCTTTCAGGTAACCTGAAATGATGGGTCTGCTCTTGCTTTCCCGCTAAGTGCCGCCACTATAAAGCTTTACCCGAAGTAAAGGTCAAGCATCATGATGAACATCAGCCAGGCCGCGGCCGAGAGCGGCCTTTCCGCCAAACAAATCCGCGACTACGAAAAGCACGGCCTAATCGCCCCGGCCGCGCGCAGCGAAGCGGGCTACCGCCGCTACGGACAGGCCGACCTTGTCCGGCTGCGCTTTATCCGCCATGCGCGGGAAGTGGGCTTTTCGCTGCCGCAGATCGGGCAGCTTTTGAGCCTGCAACACAACCCGCAGCGCACCAGCCGCGAAGTGAAAACGCTCACCGCGCGGCACATCGCCGAGCTGGAAGCCAAAATCGAACGCTTGCAGGGCATGGTGGCCGAGCTGCAACGTTGGCACGATGCCTGCGCGGGAGACGACTTCCCGGATTGTTCGATTTTGGCCGGGCTGGAGGAGAGTTAGGCGGCTTGGGCAGAATAGAAACAGGCTACCTGAAAAGTTTCAGGTAGCCTTAGTCGGCCGCTAACGGTTTGGTACAGGCCTCGTCGTAATACGGCAGCCACTTGCCGCCGCTTTGCTTCAGATATGCGCGAAAACTTTTGTTTACCCGTGTGGCGGTGTAATCCAAATAATGGCAAAAAGTAAGTTATCAAGAGACAAAGGCCGTCTGAAGCGTTTCAGACGGCCTTTATTCAAAAATACGCTTATCGGTTACAAAGCAACATCGTAGCCGCCGTCTTCTACGGCATCAATCAGCGCGTCGGCATCTGTCTTGCTTTCATCAAAAGTAATCACTGCATTTTTGTTTTCCAAGCTGACTTCTGCTTTTTCCACGCCTTCTACGCCTTCCAAAAGACGGGTTACGCTTTTCACGCAGCCGCCGCAGGTCATGCCGTCGATGTTGAGGGTAACTGTTTGCATTTGTATTTCCTTTCGTTCAGACAAAGATAATTGCCAAACACTTTACTCCTTACGCCAACGGCTTGCAAATTCTTCATTAAGTCCGTCTGAAAAATGCAGATAGGCGTACAATAACGCCTTTTGCTTCATCAAACGGACATAATAATGACTTCAACATTCAAACAATGGGTTAGCGTATGCGCGCTGGCGGTGGGGGCGTTTATTTTCAATACCACCGAATACATTCCGATTGCGCTTTTGAGCGACATCGGTCAGAGCTTTGGCAAAGCGGCAACGGAAGTGGGCATGATGATTACGGTGTATGCGTGGATTGTTGCGCTCCTATCGCTGCCGCTGATGCTGATGACGAAAAACATCGAACGGCGCAAATTATTGCTGATGCTGTTTGCACTGTTTGCGCTGTTTCACGCGCTGTCGTTCTTTTCTTGGAACTTCAACATCCTCTTGGTCAGCCGTATCGGGATTGCGCTGACACACGCGGTCTTTTGGTCGATTACGGCTTCTTTGGCGGTACGGCTTGCCCCCGCCGGCAAAACCAATCAGGCTTTGGGCCTGCTCAGTACGGGTACGGTTTTAGCGATGGTTTTGGGCATTCCGCTCGGACGCGTGGTCGGGCAATACTTCGGCTGGCAGCTCAGCTTCCTGCTGATCGGCGTCTGTGCTGCCGGCGTAATGCTGGTGTTGGCTAAAAACCTGCCTGCTTTACCCAGCCAAAATACCGGCTCTTTAAGCAGCCTGCCGAGTTTGTTCAAACGCCGCAACCTGATGTTGCTTTATGCAATGACGGTGTTGATTATTACGGCACACTTCACGGCATACAGCTATATCGAGCCTTTCGTTTTGCAAATCGGCCACTTTAAAGCCGAACAAGTAACAATAGTCTTGAGCCTGTACGGTTTGGCAGGATTTGCCGCATCTTATCTGTTCGGCAAATGGTTTGCCAAAGCGCAACGTTTGTTTATGCTCGGCGCAGTGGCGGTCATCCTGCTCTCCGCCCTGCTGCTTCTGCCGCTTGCCTCTTTCCCGTATGCGGTATATGCGCTGGTGTTTATTTGGGGCGTGGCCATCGTCATCGTCAGCTTGGGCATGGTCTCCAAAGTATTGACGTTTGCTTCCGATGCGACAGATGTAGCCAACTCGATTTATTCAGGTTTGTACAATGTCGGTATCGGCGGCGGTGCGCTTTTGGGGCATTACGTGACCACTTGGTTCGGTCTTTCCAATATCGGCATTGCCGGAGCCTTGCTGGCAGCGGCAGGTCTGGCCGTTTGCGGTTTGTTGTTTAAGGAACAAGACAATCTGACGCAAAACGTTTAAATCCATATAAATCAGGATGGTATTACTGACTCGGCCGTAATTTTGGCAGTTTTACCGATTTGTCCTGATGCTTATTAACCCACGATGGATCTTCATTCCGCCGGATAAGCAGTTTTCTTGCTGCTTATCCGGTTTTCATTTCATTTTTAAAAAATAATTTACAATTTGTTTACACTACATCAAATTACAAATATACTGTCACCTATTAGGCCGTCTGAACGTTCGGCTGAAAAGAAAAACCAATCATGTTTCAGAGGAATACATCATGGACTTAAACGCCAAGGATAAGACTCAGCATCCTGAGAACGTCGAGCTTCTCAGTGCACAGAAGCCGATTACCGACTTTAAAGGACTGCTGACGACCATTATCTCTGCTGTTGTCTGCTTCGGCATTTATTACATCCTTCCTTATAGCCCTGATGCCAACAAAGGCATCGCGCTGTTGATTTTTGTTGCGGCACTTTGGTTTACCGAAGCCGTACACATTACGGTAACCGCATTGATGGTGCCGATTCTCGCCGTCGTACTCGGCTTCCCCGACATGGACATCAAAAAAGCGATGGCGGGCTTTGCCGATCCGACGATTTACATCTTCTTCGGCGGCTTCGCACTTGCTACCGCACTGCACATGCAACGTCTCGACCGTAAAATCGCCGTCAGCCTGTTGCGCCTCTCCCGCGGAAATATGAAAGTTGCCGTGTTGATGCTGTTTGCCGTTACCGCCTTCCTGTCTATGTGGATCAGTAACACTGCGACTGCCGCAATGATGCTGCCTTTGGCCATGGGTATGATGAGCCACCTCGATCAAGAAAAAGAACGCAAAACCTATGTTTTCGTCCTGCTCGGTATCGCCTACTGCGCCAGTATCGGCGGCTTGGGTACCGTGGTCGGTTCTCCGCCGAACATGATTGCCGCCAAAGCGCTGAACTTGGACTTCGTCGGCTGGATGAAGCTCGGCCTGCCGATGATGCTGTTGATTCTGCCGCTGATGCTGTTCTCCATGTACGTCATCCTCAAACCTAATTTGAACGAGCGCGTGGAAGTTAAAGCCGAATCTATCCCTTGGACTTTGCACCGCGTTATTGCGCTGTTGATTTTCTTGGCGGCTGCCGTTGCTTGGGTATTCAGCTCCAAAATCAAAGCCGCATTCGGCATTTCCAACCCCGATACCGTTATTGCCCTGATTGCCGCCGTTGCCGTCGTCGTATTCGGCGTGGCGCAATGGAAAGAAGTTGCCCGTAATACCGACTGGGGTGTATTGATGCTCTTCGGTGGTGGTATCAGCTTGAGCGCGTTGCTGCAATCTTCCGGTGCATCTGAAGCACTGGGTCAGCAAGTTGCTTCCACATTCTCCCATTCTCCTGCATTGCTGGTGATTTTCGTGGTTGCCACCTTCATCATCTTCCTGACCGAGTTCACCAGTAACACGGCTTCCGCCGCTCTGCTTGTGCCTATTTTCGCCAGCATTGCCGCGCAAATGGGCCTGCCGGAACAAGTCTTGGTATTCGTCATCGGTGTCGGCGCATCTTGTGCCTTCATGCTGCCGGTTGCCACACCGCCTAACGCGATTGTGTTCGGTACAGGCTTGATTAAGCAACGCGAGATGATGAATGTCGGCTTATTGCTGAACATCCTCTGCGTGGTATTGGTTGCTCTGTGGGCTTATGCTGTACTGATGTAAACCATCGACCTAAACAACAAGGCCGTCTGAAAGAATATTTTTCAGACGGCCTTGAAGTTTGTCGTTCAGACACAATTTAACGAACGATTAAAACCGGATTCTAACGAAAGGAAACCCATGATTATCCTGCACACCAACAAAGGCGACATCAAAATCGAACTCGATTTCGACAAAGCCCCCGTTACTGCTAAAAACTTCGAGCAATACGTTAAAGACGGCTTCTACGACGGCGTAATCTTCCACCGCGTCATCAAAGGCTTTATGATTCAAGGCGGCGGCATGGATGAAAACATGAACGAAAAAGAAACCCGCGATCCGATTCAAAACGAAGCGTCCAATGGTTTGCCTAACGAAAAATACACCATCGCCATGGCGCGTACTTCCGATCCTCACTCTGCCAGCGCGCAATTCTTCATCAACACTGCCGACAACGCTTTCCTGAACTTCCGTTCTAAAGAGTTGTACGGCAAAACCGTCGTCCAAGACTGGGGCTATGCCGTATTCGGTAAAGTCGTTGACGGTTTTGACGTTGTCGATGCCATCGAAGGCGTTTCTACCAAGCGTCACGGCTACCACGACGATGTACCGAGCGAGCCTGTCATCATCACTAAAGCCGAAGTGGTTTAATTGATTTGATTTCCCATAAAAACAGCCTGTCCGAATTAAAACCGGACAGGCTGTTTTCAATAATGACGCATACCGTCACACATCATAAGTACCGACCACGCATGCAGAATCCAACACATGACCCTGCATGGCAAAATGCAGCTCATTAAAGCGGAAACCCCGCGGCAAATCCAAAACGGTATCCAGCGCGTACACAATCAATTCATAACGATGGCGGTTGTTCGGTGGCGCCATACCGCCGTAAAAAGAAGCCTCTTCGATTTCAAATTTACCCAACGCGCTTGCCCAAGTGTTCGCACCCTGTGTGAAATCTGTTGCAGAAATACTTTCATTTTCTGCCACGGAAGTACGTTTCAAATCCGAAATCAACCAATGCGTCCATACGAAACCCGATGCCGAAATGGCATCTTTGTCTTCCAACACCACAGCAAACGATTTTGTTCCTTCAGGTGCATCTTTGATCTCAAAAGGAATCGAATAAGAAGGCATACCGCTCGGGCTGAACTGGCTGCCGCGCTTGCCGTATTTGTCTTCAAATTCGCCGTTGACAATAGCTTTACTGCTGACTTTCATCTTATATCTCCCAATAGTAGGTTTGTTCATTCTAACAAACCCCAAGGCCGTCTGAAAGATACTGCCGTTTTCACTTTCCAGATGTCGCATTTTCAGACGGCCTCAAGCAATATTCACAACTCGATCAAACACATTTGACATTCCATAGTATAATCCGCCGCATGAAAACTACACAGGATACGCATTATGGATTGGAAAGGTCGTGAACAAAGCCAAAACGTCGAAGATCGCCGCGGAAGCCGTGGCGGTGGTGGCGGCAAAACACCGGGCATACTCGGCATTATCGTGGTTTTGGTCGGCGCATATTACGGCGTGGATTTGAGCGGTTTGGTTGGCGGCTCATCTTCGATGGGCATTCCTACCCAGCAAGCTACCCGACTCGACAGCCAACAAGAAGCCGAGTTGAACGAACTGTCCCGCGTCGTCCTTGCCGATACGGAAAAAGCATGGAGCAAATATTTCCAACAGCACGGCCAACGCTACACGCCGACAACCATGGTATTGTATGAAGGCGGTACATCCACCGCCTGTGGTACGGGTCAATCTGCCATGGGCCCGTTTTACTGCCCGGGCGACCAAAAAGTTTATTTGGATTTGAGCTTCTACGAAGACATGCGCACTAAGCTCAAATCCGCCAGCGATGCCGCGTTTGCCTACGTTATTGCCCATGAAGTCGGCCATCACGTTCAAAACCTGCTCGGCATTCTGCCTAAAGTCCACAAAATGCAACAACAAGTCGGCAAAAAAGAGGCCAATGCCCTTTCCGTCAAACTCGAATTGCAGGCCGACTGTTTCGCCGGCATTTGGGGACACTACGCCATCAACAACAATATCTTCAAAACAGAAGACATTCAAAAAGCGATGCTTGCCGCCGAATCCGTCGGCGACGACCGCTTGCAGAAACAGGCTCAGGGCTATGTCGTTCCCGACAGCTTTACTCATGGCTCGTCCGAAGAACGCATGACTTGGCTCAAGCGCGGTTTGGAAAGCGGCGACATCAACCAGTGCAACACTTTCAACAATTGATTCGTCCAAACAACACTGTTCTTTGATGTAACGATAAAAGGCCGTCTGAATTCTTCAGACGGCCTTTTAGCCGTGTTAAAATAACGCCTATTATTTTCCCTTAAATTCAAAGGAAATCCACATGGCAAATATCGCCCGCGACATTTTCAAAGCCTACGACATCCGGGGCATCGTCGGTAAAACCCTGACCGACGAAGCTGCATACTTAATTGGCAAAGCCATTGCCACCAAAGCCTCCGAAAAAGGCATTGCCCGCATCGCACTCGGCCGCGACGGCCGTTTGAGCGGTCCCGGCCTGATGGCACAAATTCAACGCGGTTTTACAGACAGCGGCATTGACGTCCTCAACGTCGGCATGGTTGCCACCCCTATGCTCTACTTCGCAGCCATCAACGAATGCGGCGGCAGTGGCGTAATGATTACCGGCAGCCACAATCCGCCCGATTACAACGGTTTCAAAATGATGCTCGGCGGCGACACGCTCGCAGGCGAAGCCATTCAAGAACTTTTAGCTATTGTTGAAAAAGACGGTTTTGTTGCCGCCGATAAACAAGGCAGCGTAACCGAAAAAGACATCTCCGGCGAATACCACAACAACATCGTCGGCCACATCAAGCTCAAACGCCCGATGAAAATCGTCATCGACGCGGGCAATGGTGTCGGCGGTGCATTCGCGGGCAAACTCTACAAAGGCTTGGGCAACGAAGTGACCGAACTTTTCTGTGAAGTGGACGGTAACTTCCCTAATCACCACCCTGATCCTTCCAAACCGAAAAACCTGCAAGACCTCATTGTCGAGCTCAAAAACGGCGATGCCGAAATCGGCTTGGCATTTGACGGCGATGCCGACCGCTTGGGCGTGGTCACCAAAGACGGCAACATCATCTATCCAGACCGCCAACTGATGCTTTTTGCACAAGACGTGTTGAGCCGCAATCCTAAAGCCAAAGTGATTTTCGACGTCAAATCCACCCGCCTGCTCGCACCTTGGATTAAAGAACACGGCGGCGAACCTGTGATGGAAAAAACCGGCCATAGCTTCATCAAGTCTACCATGAAAAAAACCGGCGCACTGGTTGCCGGCGAAATGAGCGGCCACGTTTTCTTTAAAGAACGCTGGTTCGGCTTCGACGACGGTATGTATGCCGGCGCACGCCTCTTGGAAATTCTGTCTGCCTTCGACAATCCGTCCGAAGTGTTGAACAAGCTGCCGCAAAGCATTTCCACTCCGGAACTCAACATCGACCTGCCGGAAGGCAGCAACGGCCACAAAGTGATTGAAGAGCTGGCTGCCAATGCCAAGTTTGAAGGTGCAACCGAAATCATCACCATCGACGGATTGCGCGTTGAATTCCCTGACGGCTTCGGCCTGATGCGTGCTTCCAATACCACGCCGATTTTGGTATTGCGTTTTGAAGCGGATACGCAAGAAGCGATTGAGCGCATTCAAAACCAATTCAAAGCAGTCATTGAAAGCAATCCTGCATTGAAATGGCCGCTGTAAGGGTTTAGGCTAAAACAAAAGGCCGTCTGAAAATCATTTCAGACGGCCTTTTATATTAAACATTGATTATTTAAAGTTTGGAAACCAAGAATATCCCGGCTTAGTTATCCGACTTGCGCCAACTGTTGACGCATTTCATCGATAACGGCTTTGTAATCCGGTTTGCCAAAAATCGCCGAACCGGCGACAAACGTATCCGCACCAGCCGCCGCAATTTCAGCAATATTGTCTGTCTTCACGCCGCCATCGACTTCCAATGCGATATGGCGGCCGCTTTGCCGTTCATACTCGTCCAACATCTCGCGCACTTTGCGGATTTTCACCAGCGTATTCGGGATAAAGCTTTGTCCGCCAAAGCCTGGGTTGACCGACATCAGCAAAACCATATCCAGTTTGTCCAAAACGTTTTCCAGAATATTGACCGGCGTAACAGGATTCAATACCAAACCTGCCTGACAGCCGTATTCTTTAATCAAACCCAAGCTGCGGTCGACATGGCGGCTGGCTTCGGGATGGAAAGTAATGATATTGGCACCGGCTTTGGCAAACGCATGAATCAAATCGTCCACCGGCTCAACCATCAAATGCACATCGACCGGCACGGTTGCATACGGTTTCAAAGCCGCACAAACCATAGGGCCGAAAGTCAGATTCGGCACATAATGATTGTCCATCACGTCAAAATGAATCAAATCCGCACCGGCGCGGATAACTTCGGCAACCTCTTCGCCCAAACGGGCAAAATCGGCAGACAAAATACTGGGGGCAATACGGTAGTCGGTCATGTTTATTCTCCTAAAGTGTGTTCCTTTGTCATTATCGCATTTTTAACCCTATGTTGTATGCCGCCGACAACGTCTCTGCCGTCATTTTTATGAATTTACATTTCATATACATTAATGAAACTTATAATCACATAGTAAGGCTTTGAAAATAAATTATTAGATTACATACACATTCAAAAAAATCTAACATCATTAACAAAAGTTAACTGCATTGATACTGCCTTTCACACGCTTATCGGTTATATTTCCAAACCTGATGAAACATTAGGAAAACACCGTGTCTGTTGCACTTTCCCGCTATCCGACTTTTATTTTCTTAGCACTCGCCCTACTCTGTTCCAGTCTGCCTGCACATGCCGGTCCGTTTCTGGCCACTTTGGACGACTTCCACCCGAATTGCGACATCCGACAGCTTAATTTATCCGCCGACCAACACGCCGCCCTGCGCCGCCTGCGTACCGACTTCAAACAAATCAACGATAAAGCCTACCGTAAAACCGTACGCTCCGACCGCAACCGCCGTCAAACCATCATCAAAATCCTCTCCGGCGACTCATTCGACTCAAACGCCGCCCGCGATTATGTTGAAAGTCGCTACCTCTCCAGCATGGACTATGCGGTGGATGAAATGGAAATCCAATACCGCCTCTATCATCTGCTCAATCCGCGCCAGCGCCAGCAATGGTTGTCTTCATGCTTGCGCTGATGGATAAATAAAAATACAACAAAAAGGCCGTCTGAAACCATATTCAGACGGCCTTTACTTTTTCAGCCTTAATCCAGCACTCTTTCTTCCGGCAACCGACCCGCCCAGTCGCAGGCAAACTGCCATGCAGAACGGCCCGAACGGCTGCCGCGCATTTGCGCCCATTGCAACGCGGCTTGGCGCGCCGTATCGTCAAAAGGCACATTGAAATCGTCCAACCAGTTCGCCACGGCGGTCAAATAATCGTTTTGGTCGAAAGGATAAAAACTCAGCCATAAGCCGAAGCGATCGGAAAGGGAAATTTTCTCCTCAACAGCCTCTTTCTGATGAATTTCGCCGCGAGTGCCCGTCGTACCGCCGTTTTCATCCATGTATTCGGGAATTAAATGACGACGGTTGGAAGTGGCATAAACCAAAACATTGGTGCAACGTTGCGACAGTCCGCCGTCTAAAGCAGTTTTCAAGGCTTTATAGGTTTCATCGCCGGTTTCAAACGACAAATCATCGCAGAAAACGATAAACTTCTCAGGGCGCTCGGACAACAGCGTCAACAAAGCCGGCAAACTGATCAAATCGCTTTTATCCACCTCAATCAGTCGCAGGCCGCGATCTGCATATTCGTGCAACAGCGCTTTAACCAAGGAGGATTTACCTGTACCGCGTGCGCCGGTCATCAAGACATTATTTGCTGGGCGACCTGCCAAAAATTGCTCGGTATTGCGTTTCAGCCTGTCGGTTTGCGAACCGACTGCCGCCAATCTGCTCAAAGGAAACGTATGCGGACGCGGCAGGCTTTCCAAAATACCTTTTTTGCCCACGCTGTGCCAACGGTAGGCCAAAGCGCGCCAGTCGGTTTTACCGGTTTCGTCAGGCAGGATTAAATCCAGACGGTTTAAAACGGAATTCGCTTTTTTCAAAAAATTGGATAATTTCATTTCGGCTTTCTTTTTTTCAGACGGCCTTTTGTGCCAATACACGCATCACGGTATCAACAACGGCTTGGGTTTGCGGATCGATTTCAATATTGATGAGGTCGCCTTCTTTGCGGCTGCCAAACAGGGTGCGCTCCAAAGTCTCCGGAATCAGGTGTACGCAAAATTCGCTGTCGCTGACTTCGCCTATCGTCAGGCTGCAACCGTCCAAACCAACAAAGCCTTTGGTCAGGATGTAGGGCTTGAGGTTTTCCGGCAGCTCAAACCAAACGGTGCGGTTGAACTCGCTGGATTCGATACGGGAAATTCGGGTAACCGCCATCACATGGCCGCTCATCACATGGCCGCCGATTTCATCGCCAAACCGCGCCGCGCGTTCCAAATTGACACTGTCGCCGACTTTCAAGCTGCCGAGATTGGTTTTGCGTAAGGTTTCGTCCATCAAATCAAAGCTGACTTTGTTGCCGTCGATTCGGGTAATGGTCAGGCAGCAGCCGTTGTTGGCGACAGAGGCGCCGGTTTGCAGATTGTCGGCGATTTCGGGGGGCAGCTCGACAGTGTGGGTACGAAAGTCGGGCGAAGGTTGGGCGATGTCTGTAATTTTGCCCATGCCTTGTACGATGCCTGTAAACATGATGTCTTCTTTCCGATGGTACGATAAGGCGGATATTGTAGCATTTTCCAGGCACAAAGACCGTCTGAAAGCGGTGATGGCGATGGTTTGGGGTATAATCGGATTTTTATTTCCGCAGCCCGATCATGCTCAGCTACCGCCACGCCTTCCATGCCGGCAACCATGCCGATATGCTCAAGCACTTTACCCTCTTCCTCGTCCTTGAATATTTCAACCGCAAAGACAAGCCCTATTGGTATATCGATACGCATAGCGGTGCCGGTTTATATGATTTGAGCGGCGATGAAGCGCAAAAAGTCGGCGAATACAAACAAGGCATTGCGCTCTTGGAACAAGCTGACAAGCTGCCTGCCGAATTGGCCGAATTTGTAGGCCGTCTGAAACAAATATTGCCGCAAGGCAACCTTTACTGCGGCTCGCCTTGGCTGGCACAGGCGCTCACGCGCGACAGCGATAAAATGCGCCTCTTTGAGCTGCATCCTGCCGATTTTGTCCATTTGCAAAACAATATGCGCGAAGTCCGTCCGCCGCGCAAAGTACAAATCAGCCAAGCGGACGGTTATCAAGGTTTGATTTCACTGCTACCTCCTCCGCCCCGCCGAGCCGCCGTCTTGATTGACCCGCCCTACGAAGAAAAACAAGACTACCGCCGCGTCGTCCAAGTCTTGAAAGATGCCTTGAAACGCTTTGAAACCGGCTGCTACATGGTTTGGTATCCTTGCCTGAGCCGCGAAGAAAGCCGCAAACTGCCGGACGAACTCAAAAAAATCGTTCCCGACAATTATCTGCATGCCGAGCTTCATGTCCATACGCCGAGCAGCAACGGCTTCGGTATGCACGGCAGCGGCATGTTCGTCATCAACCCGCCCTATATGCTTGCCGAACAACTGCAAAACAATCTGCCCGAACTTTCCAAAATTTTGGCGCAAGATGCCGGCGCGCATTATGTATTAGAAAGCAAAACGAAATAAACGCTGCCGTCTAAATGCATATCCAAGAGCTTCAATTTTTCTGCCAGACCTGCTCAGACGGCCTTAACCCTTTATACTTAAGCCTTTTTCCACTACAATTCACAACATAACAATTAACGGCCGTCCACTCATGAATATACGCACACCCCTAGCCTGCACACTCCTGCTCTGCGCGTGCAGCGAATCAGCAAAAAACGAATTTAAAGAAGAATTTACCCAAAGTTTCCGCACCGAATTTGTCCTCTCGGCAACCGAAGCCTGCGTAGAAAAAGCCGCAGGAAAAAGCCCGTTTGATTCTGCGACCACTGAAAAAATCTGCCGCTGTATCGGCGAAAAAACAGTCGACCAAATCAATCCTGAAGAAGCGACATCGCTTTTGGGCGGCAGCGACTCCATGAGCGACGAGCTGAAAAAACGCATCAAAGAAACCAGCATCGCCTGTACTAAAGAAGTTTTAGGCATGGCTGACAGCAAAACCAAATGAACACGCCGTTTTCAGACGGCCTGAAATTGAAAAATATTCGATTCAAACTTAGGAAAAGAGTGAAACCATGAAGACATTGAACCAATTCTTAGCCCACCACCTGCCCGAACACAAACTACCGCAAGAGCTGGCCAGCGTATTGGAATCCGTGGCCGCAGCCTGTTTGGACATCAACGCCAAAGTCCGCCTCGGCGCGCTTTCCGGCGTTTTGGGCATGGCAGGTACCGGCAACATCCAAGGCGAAGACCAAAAGAAACTTGACGTCATCGCCAACAACATCATGATTGATGTTTTAAAAGCCAATGCCAACATCGCAGGTCTTGCCAGCGAAGAAGAAGACACCTATGTCGCCACACACGAAAACGGCGGCTATTTGGTATTGTTTGATCCGCTGGACGGCTCTTCCAATATCGACGTCAACATCTCCGTCGGCACCATCTTCTCCATTTTGGCGAAACCTGAAGGCGCATTGACTACCGATTCCTTCCTGCAAAAAGGCCGCGACCAAGTGGCCGCAGGTTATGTTTTATACGGTCCGCAAACTCAACTGGTACTGACTGTCGGTCATGGCGTATTTGTCTTCACTCTGGATGATGCCAACCAATTCCTGCTGACCAAAGAAAATCCGCGCGTTCCTGAGTCTACTAAAGAATTTGCCATCAATATGTCCAACCAAAGACATTGGTTCGCCCCTGTTCAACAATACATTGACGAATTGCTGGCAGGTGAAACCGGCGTACGCGGCAAAAACTACAATATGCGCTGGGTAGCCAGCATGGTTGCCGAAATCCACCGCATCCTGATGCGTGGCGGTGTATTCATGTATCCGCAAGATAAACGCGACCCATCCAAACCGGGCAAACTGCGCCTGATGTACGAAGCCAACCCGATGAGCCTGATTATGGAACAAGCCGGCGGCGCATCAAACGACGCCATCGAAGCCATGCTCGACATCCAACCTACCGGCCTGCACCAACGTGTTGCCGTATTCATGGGCAGCCGCGAAGAAGTGGAATACGTTTATAATCTGCATAAAAAATAATCAGATGTATTGATTTCAAACCAAAAAAGGCCGTCTGAAATATGATTTTCAGACGGCCTTTTGTTAAAAAATAAAAGAAACGAAAAATCAAAAGGCAGACTCAAATCTGCCCTTTGCTGCCTTCCATCTAACCTTTATATTAGATTACGCCGAACGAGCCAGCTCTTCCGCAGCTTTTTGCACCCTATCCGGCGTCAGCTTGTTCAAACAATCCGTATGCCCTAACGGACATTCGCGTTTGAAACAAGGCGAACAATCCAAATTCAAGCTGACGATTTTTGCCTTTTGGCTTAGAGGCGGCGTATGGTCAGGGCTGGATGAGCCATAAACCGCAACCAATTTCCGATCAAGCGCAGCCGCAAGGTGCATCAGACCGCTGTCGTTGCACACGACCGTATCGGCGCAAGACAACAGATCAATGGCTTCAGGAAGATTGGTTTTGCCGCAAAGATTGGTACACAGGCCGTCTGAAAGTCGGTTGATTTCATCTGCAATATCAAAATCTTTTTGTGAACCAAACAGCCAAACCTGCCAACTTTCAGTCAAATATCGGCGGCCGAGTTCGGCAAAATGACGCGCAGGCCAACGCTTGGCCGGGCCATATTCCGCACCAGGACAAAATGCCAAAATCGGTTTATCCGTCGTCAAACCATGTTTTTCCAAAGCAGCTTGACGGCTTTCGGGATCAATCTTAAAACACGGATTATCGGAATGCCCGTTAAAATCTGCTTGGGTCGGATGCGCCAGCGCAGTATAGCGGTCGACCATCAAGGGCAACGCGGCCTTATCCAACTTGCGGATATCGTTCAACAAAAAATAGCGCGACTCGCCGACGTAGCCCGTACGCTGCTTAATACCCGTAGCCAAGGCAATAATGGCGGATTTGAGCGAACCGGGCAAAACAATCACTTGATCATAGCCTTCTTTTCCCAATTCGCGACCGATATGCCAGCGTTTTTTCAATTCCAACGCACCATGTCCAAACGGGTTTTCCATCACACGGCTAATTTCAGGCATACGCTCAAATACGGCCATCGACCATTTGGGTGCAAAAGCATCAATGGTGCAGCCGGGATGCAGCTCATGCAAACGACGATAAAGCGGTTGGGTCATGACACAGTCGCCAATCCAGCTTGGGGTAATAATCAGGATTTTTTTGGACATAATGGAATGTGTTTTTAATTTTAGCTTATTGTAATACGATTTTTAAAAGGCCATCTGAAACTCGGTTTAATCGCTCAGTTCAAAACGTACTAGTTGATACATGTCATTTCAGCGCGTGAAGCGTTTGTCTTCCCAATTTATCCGGCAAGTTCTGCAAATACCTAACCTGAAACACCAGACCAAACAGCGGCAAGTAATATTCTCTTCATTTTTAAAACCTTATAAAAACAGAAAGGCCGTCTGAAATATTTTCAGACGACCTTTTTATACTGGTTTAACGATGGTAGTTAGGCGCTTCTTTAGTGATTTGTACGTCGTGAACGTGAGATTCGCTCATACCGGCAGAAGTGATTTCCACAAATTCTGCTTTCTCGTGCATTTCAGCAATATTGGCGCAACCCAAATAACCCATGCTGGAGCGCAGGCCGCCAGTCAGCTGGTGGATGATGTTCACAATCGGGCCTTTGTAAGGAACGCGGCCTTCGATACCTTCAGGAACATATTTGTCTGTGCTGTCGGTTTTGTCTTGGAAGTAGCGGTCGGCAGAGCCTTGGCTCATCGCACCCAACGAACCCATGCCGCGGTAAGACTTGTAAGAGCGGCCTTGGTAGAGTTCGATTTCGCCCGGTGCTTCTTCCGTACCGGCAAACATACCGCCGAGCATGACGCTGTATGCACCTGCTGCCAGAGCTTTGGCAATATCGCCGGAGAAGCGGATACCGCCGTCGGCAATCAGGGGAACGCCTGTACCTTTCAGGGCTTCGGAAACATTGTGAATCGCAGTCAGTTGAGGCACGCCTACGCCTGCTACGATACGGGTCGTACAAATCGAGCCCGGGCCGATACCGACTTTAACGGCATCCGCACCTGCGGCCACCAAATCCAAAGCAGCTTTGGCAGTAGCGATGTTGCCGCCGATGACTTGGATGTGCGGATAAGTTTCTTTGACCCAGCGCACGCGATCGATAACGCCTTGGCTATGACCGTGGGCAGTATCGACCACAATCACGTCCACGCCTGCTTCTACCAATGCTTTGACTCGCTCTTCGGTATCGCCGCCGGTACCCACCGCGGCACCAACGCGCAGACGGCCTTCGGCATCTTTGTTGGCATTAGGGAATTCGGTTGTTTTCAGAATATCTTTAACTGTAATCAGACCTTTGAGTTCGTCTTGGTCGTTCAACACCAAAACGCGCTCCACTTTGTGCGCATGCATGATTTCGCGGGCTTCATCGATGCTGGTGCCTTCAGGTACGGTAACCAAACGGTCGCGGGGGGTCATGATGGCAGAAACCGGCAGATCGACACGGTTTTCAAAACGCAGGTCGCGGTTGGTCACGATACCGACCACTTTGCCGTTTTCCACAACAGGCAGACCGGACATTTTGCGTTTGCGTTGTGCGCGCATTTCCAAGACCTCGCGGATCAATGCGGTCGGCGCAACGGTAACGGGATCTTTCACCACGCCGCTCTCATGGCGCTTCACTTTGGAAACGGCACGCGCTTGCAACTCCGGCGTCATGTTTTTATGGATAATGCCGATGCCGCCTTCTTGAGCCATAGAAATGGCCAGACGCGCTTCGGTAACGGTATCCATTGCAGCAGAAAGTAGAGGGAGGTTGAGCGTGATATCGCGGGTGAGTTTGGTTTGGAGTTTGACATCTCGAGGCAGCACGTTTGAGTGCGCTGGAACCAACAAAACGTCGTCGAAAGTATAGGCTTTTTCTACAATACGCATGATGCTCGGTCTTTCAGTTTGTGCAAGATGCACGGCATTATATCACACCGGCTTGATGCTAACATTGGCAATACACGTTTTAACGTTATTTTTTTACATGATTTGATTTGTCGTACAAAAATATGCCAACGCATTGCAGTTTCAAGTAAAATAAGCCGCATGAGAACATCATTTACATAAGGGAAACCCATGAAATCTTCCGTACTCAAAACCTGTCTGATAGCAGCCCTTCTCTCTTCCGCCGCCCTGACCGGCGCGGCCGAGGTTTACACTTGGAAAGGCGCATCGGGCAACAGCTATTCCGATACGCCAAACCGCCTGCAACCGAAGCGTTCCGGTGTGGTCAACATCCGCACGCACAACGTCAAACCTGCCGTTGCGCCTGCTGTTGCAGCATCTGAACCGGTTACCGAGCAGCCCAACGAACAGGTTGCGGAACAAAACAAACAAATCGAAGAGCGCAATAAAAAAATCGAAGAGCAAAACCGCCAAAACAAGCTGGAAAACTGCAAAATCGCCAAAATAAACCGCCAAGTCGCCGAAAGAGATCGGAAGAGCGTCGTGTAGGGAAAGAGTGTAGATCTCGGTGGTCG
>NZ_CATNVN010000022.1:0-17179 GCF_951230505.1 uncultured Neisseria sp. | reverse complement strand
GGATGCTGGGCAATCAGTTTTTCGGGCAATTCAAAATCAAAATCGGAAATATCCATTGTCGTGCATAATTTAAAAAAAACAGGCGCCATTATACGCGCAAAGTTGGTTTTCAGACGGCATGTTTTGTCGAAAAACCAATAAATTAGAATAAACGCTCTTGAAAAAATCACTTTTTAACGAAAATCAGCGTTCCTTTCTTTTTTCGCCGAAAAACGCCTTTTTTCTATCTTTTACTGGACATTTACCGACAAGTTCGGGAAAATAACCAGATTCATTTCTCAGGCTCCGCCCTGTTCCGACATTATTTAAACGCCGGATGGCAAACCTACCTTCCGACGTCTCAGGAAATCATCTAAAACCACAGCGGCGCATACCCAATATGCACTTTATGCCGCGCTAAAAAGGAAAAGCAATGGATTTGCGTAAATTAAAAAAACTGATTGATTTGGTCGAAGAATCAGGCATTGCAGAAATTGAAGTTACCGAAGGCGAAGAAAAAGTCCGCATTACGCGTACTACTGCCGCCGCAGCGCCTATTTATGCTGCTCCGGCACCTGCCGCAGCCGCTCCGGTTGCCGCCCCTGTTGCTGCTGCTCCGGCCGCAGCCGCTCCGGCTGCCGCCCCTGCCGCTCGCGATTTGTCCAACGCGCAAAAATCGCCTATGGTCGGTACGTTCTACCGCGCCCCTGGCCCGAACGCCGCCGCTTTTGTCGAAGTCGGCCAACAAGTCAAAGCCGGCGATACTTTGTGCATCATCGAAGCCATGAAGCTGATGAACGAAATCGAAGCCGAGAAATCCGGTGTCGTTAAAGAAATTCTGGTTGAAAACGGTACTCCGGTCGAATACGGCGAGCCGCTCTTCATCATTGAATAATCCGTTTTTTTCAGACGGCCTTTATCTTTAAGGCCGTCTGAAATTCCTTTTTCTGTTCATTAAGGACAAACCATGCGTCTGATTTTGGCTATTTTCTTGCCATGGCTTCAGTTTTTCACCATCGGCCGTCCGTTTGCAGGCATCATCTGTCTGATTCTGCAATGTACGCTGGTTGGCTGGATACCGGCAGCCATGTGGTCGGTTTACGCCTTGAGCCAATACAAAACCGACCAGAAAATCCGCAACGCATTAGGCGGCCGACAATAGGCCGTCTGAACCATCCGGAAAGATTATCATGCTGAAAAAAGTATTGATCGCTAACCGGGGCGAAATCGCCCTGCGCGTCCTGCGTGCCTGCCGTGAAATGGGCATCGCCACCGTCGCCGTCCATTCCGAAGCCGACAAAGACAGCCTGCACGTCAAACTCGCCGACGAATCCGTGTGCATCGGCCCTGCCGCATCCGCACAAAGCTACCTCAACATTCCCGCCCTCATCGCAGCTGCCGAAGTAACCGAAGCCGACGGCATCCACCCCGGCTACGGCTTCCTCGCCGAAAACGCCAATTTTGCCGAACAAGTCGAACAATCCGGCTTTGTCTTCATCGGCCCTAAAGCCGACACCATCCGTCTGATGGGCGATAAAGTATCCGCCAAACACGCCATGATCGAAGCCGGAGTGCCTTGCGTTCCCGGCTCTGACGGCGCATTGCCGGACGACGGCGAAGAAATCCTCAAAATCGCCGATAAAGTCGGTTATCCCGTCATTATCAAAGCCTCCGGCGGCGGCGGCGGTCGCGGTATGCGTGTCGTTGAGAAAAAAGAAGACCTCCTCCAGTCTGTCGAAATGACCAAAGCCGAAGCAGGCGCGGCATTCGGCAACCCGATGGTTTACATGGAACGCTATCTGCAACGTCCGCGCCACGTCGAAATCCAAGTGATTGCCGACGAACACGGCAACGCCATCTACCTCGCCGAGCGCGACTGCTCCATGCAGCGCCGCCACCAAAAAGTCATCGAGGAAGCACCGGCCCCGTTCATCACTGAAGAAGAACGCGCCAAAATCGGCAAAGCCTGTGCCGATGCTTGCAAACGCATCGGCTATCGCGGCGCAGGTACGTTTGAATTCCTGTATGAAGACGGCGAATTCTTCTTTATCGAGATGAACACACGCGTTCAGGTTGAGCATCCGGTTACCGAACTCATCACCGGCGTAGACATCGTCCAAGAGCAATTACGCATCGCATCCGGCCTGCCTTTGCAATACAAACAGGAAGACATTCAAGTCGAAGGCCACGCGTTTGAGTGCCGTATCAATGCCGAAGACCCGTACAACTTCATTCCAAGCCCGGGCCTGATTGAAAGCTGCCACTTGCCCGGCGGCTTCGGCATCCGCGTTGACAGCCACATCTACCAAGGCTACCGCATCCCTCCTTACTACGACAGCCTGATCGGCAAAATCTGCGTCGTCGGTAAAGACCGCGACCAAGCCATGGCCAAAATGCGTGTTGCCCTCGATGAGCTGGCGATTACCGGCATCAAAACCAATACGCCGCTGCACCGCGACTTGTTCAGCGATCCGGGTTTCCAAAAAGGCGGCGTCAGCATCCACTACTTGGAACATTGGTTGGAAGAACGCAAAGCCAAACTGGATAAATAATCCCTTGTTTTGACTAAAAAAAAGGCCGTCTGAAACGCAAAATAAAGTTTCAGACGGCCTTTTTTAAGGCGAAGCAGGCTTCTTAAATACCGCGTGGACTTTGACGCGCTGGAAAGCCTGCCCGAACTCAAAGCAGGCAAAATCGGCGCGATTTGCTGTTCGCGTCCGACCAACCCGACCGGCAACATGCTGACCGACGGCGAAATGGCGCAGCTGGACGCTTTGGTGCAAGAACACGGCATTCCGCTGATTATCAACAACGCCTACGGAATGCCGTTCCCCAACATCATTTACAGCGACGTTACGCTGAATTGGCACGAAAACATCAATCCTCTGCTTCAGCCTTTCCAAAGTCGGCTTACCGGGCGTTCGCACCGGCATCATCGTCGCCGCGCCCGAAGTCGTCAAAGCCGTCAGCAGTCTGAACGCGATTGTGAACCTGTCGCCTACCCGCTTCGGCGCAGCCATTGCAACGCCGCTGTTGCGGGACAGTCGTCTGAAACAGCTTTCAGACGACGTCATCCGGCCGTTTTACCGCAATCAGGCACAAACTGCCGTCTCGCTGCTCAAGCGCGAGCTGGACGCATATCCGTTGAAAATCCACAAGCCCGAAGGCGCGATTTTCCTGTGGCTCTGGTTTGAAAACCTGCCCGTTTCATCGCAAACTCTGTACGAAATGCTCAAAGCCGAAGGCACGCTGATTATTCCGGGCGAACAGACTACCCGCACGCCCGCGAGTGCATACGCATGAGCATCGCGCAGGACGCGGAAACGCTGGAAAAAGGCATCGCCGCCATCGGCAAGGTGGTGCGCGGTTTGTACGATGCGGTGTAAACGGTAAAGTTGATAGCCATTCAGTCAAAAGGTCGTCTGAAAACAATTTCAGACGACCTTTTGTCATTTATTTATTTTTTTTGAAATGAAATTAATTTTCTTTTAAAATTAACCGTTACGATCGACTTTTGAAAGAAAATACAAATGACTAAGCCCGCTTCCAGACTCAGCATCCTCAGCCTCTCCCTTCTTGCCGTTTCGGCGGCATTTGCCTCAGATGAACCCCAAGACCGAGAAATCGCCGAACTCGAAACCATCACTGTAACCGCCAGCGCGGACGCATCCAAGGGCGGTTTGATTCCTGCATTTAAAGGCGGACAGGTGGCGCGCGGCAGCCGCGTGGGTATTTTGGGCAATAAAAAAAATCTAGAATCGCCGTTCTCCAATACTGCTTACACCAATAGGCTGATTCAGGACAAACATGCGCGCAGCGTCGGCGACGTACTGCAAAACGACCCGACCGTTCGCGTTGCGCGTGGTTACGGCAATTTTCAGGAAGCGTATTTCATACGCGGCTTTGCCGCCGAATCGGACGATACCATGTACAACGGCCTTTACGGCATCCTGCCGCGCCAATACATCGCCACCGAGCTTTTCGAACGCGTGGAAGTCCAGCGCGGTGCATCAGCCTTCTTAAACGGCATGGCGCCGGGCGGCAACAATATCGGCGGCACGGTATCCGTATTACCCAAACGCGCGTCCAATGAAGGATTGAATCGGCTGACTGCCAATTACGGCGCGGGAAAACGCGGTGGTTTGGCGGCGGACGTGGCGCGCCGTTTCGGACAAAATCAGGAATTCGGCGTGCGCGTCAATGCGGCGCACCATAACGGCAAAACCACAATAGACGACGAAAAGTCCAAACTCAGCCTGGTCAATGTCGGCCTAGACTGGCGCAATGAAAATGCCCGCCTGTCCGCCGATTTGGGCTGGCAGGACAACAAGCTCAAAGCCACGCGTACCAATGTTACCCTGTCAGGCCTGACCGCCGTGCCGGCCACGCCTGATGCCTCGTCCAACTGGGCGCAGCCGTGGACGTATTCCAACGAGCGCGACTGGTTCGGCACAATGCGCGGCGAATACGATTTCAACGACAACCTGACTGCCTACGCCGCCTATGGCTTCCGCCGCAGCAAGGAAAACAATTCTCTGGCAAACCTGACTGTCGGCAATGTCAACGGCGACGGATCGATTTACCGCTTCGACAACGCGCGTAAGGATAAAATCGACACGGGCGAAATCGGTTTGCGCGGCAAATTCAATACGGGCGCGGTAGAGCACGAATGGACCGCCGCCGCCAACCGGTTCCAATCCTCGCGCAAAAACGCTTACATCATGGATTGGGGCAACCAATATACAACCAACCTCTACAACCCGTCCCGCTATCCGCAACCCGCAGCCGCCAACCCGCTGTATTCGGGCAACGACATGGGCAATCCTGCTGTTACCGGCAAAACACGCCTGACCAGCTTCGCCTTGGGTGACACCTTCAGCCTTTGGGACAAACGCCTGCAATTCATGCTCGGTGCGCGCTGGCAGCAGGTGCATAACAAGGCTTACGCCTATAATACAGGCGCGCAAACCGAAAATTACAAAAAATCGCGCCTCAGTCCCGCCGCCGGCGCGGTGTACCGCATCACGCCGAATTGGTCGGTGTACGGCAACTACATCGAAAGCCTGGGACAAGGCGCGACTGCAGGCTCGACTGCCTCCATCAACGGCCGGGTCTACGCCGTCAGCAATACCGGCGAATCGCTCAAACCCTATGTTTCCAAACAAAAAGAAATCGGCACGAAATTTGAAGCCAACGGCTTCGGCGCGGGATTGGCCCTGTTCCACACCGACAAACCGCGTTCGCTTTACGTTGCCGAAAGCAACAACACCGCCCGCTTCACCTCCGAAGGCAAAGACCGCCACCGGGGCGCGGAAATCACCGTTTACGGGGAAGTCGCACAAGGTGTGAGGCTCTTGGGCGGCATTACCCTGCTCGATGCCAAGCAGAAATCTACCGGCTCATCTTTAACTGACGGCAAACGCACCATCGGCGCGGCTAAAACCCAAGCCAACATTGGCTTGGAATGGGAAGTGCCGAAAGTGCAAGGTTTAGCATTTGACGGACGCATGGTTTACACCGGTTCTTCCTACGCCGATGCGGCCAATACGCTTAAAGTCGGCGGCTGGACGCGCTTCGACATCGGCGCGCGCTACCACACCCAAATCGGCAGGCACGAAGCCACCTTCCGCGCCCGCCTCGATAATGTTGCCAACAAGAAATACTGGGCATCCGTCGGTGGATACCCTAACAGCGGCTACCTGAACGCCGGCGCACCGCGCAGCTTCACCCTGTCGGCTTCGGTCGATTTTTAAGGGACGAGCGGCAAACGGCCTCCAACGGTCCAAAGGTCGTCTGAAACGTTTTCAGACGACCTTGGAGCCTGGGGCGTCCGACTTTGCCCTACGCTTTCGGACAACCGCCGTAAAACTCCGCCTTTGCGGCATTGGCACCGACAACGGGCAATGGATTTTGCTGCGCCGCCGCTTTCTCCGAATAACGTCAAACCCACTAAAAGGTCGTCTGAAACGTGTTCCAAATCCAAAACGCCACCTTCGCCATACCCGGCCGCTCGCTGTTGCACGACATCAGCGTCAACTTTTCCCCTAACCGCGTGTACGGCCTCATCGGTCATAACGGCTCGGGCAAGTCCACGCTGTTGAAACTGCTCACCCGCCAGTATGAACCCGCAGGCGGCAGGATATTGCTGAACGACAAAGAAATACGCGCCTATTCCGCCCGCGCATACGCCAAAGAAGTCGCCTATCTTCCGCAGCAACTGCCCGCCGCTACCGCGCTGACCGCGCGCGAGCTGGTTATGATGGGGCGTTATGCCTGGAGCGGGCTTTTAGGGCGCACGAACGATGCGGACAGACAGGCGGTGGAACAGGCGTTGCGGCTGACGCATACGGAAAAATTTGCCGATCAAATCGTCGATACACTGTCGGGCGGCGAACGTTCGCGCGTCTGGCTGGCGATGTGCCTGGCGCAGCAAAGCCGCTTTTTGCTGCTGGACGAACCGCTTGCCGCTTTGGACATCGCCCACCAAATCGACGTGATGACACTGGTGCGCAAGCTGTCTCGCAATTTGGGTTTGGGCGTCATCATCGTCATCCACGACATTAATCTGGCAGCGCAGTATTGCGATGAACTGGTCGCGCTCAAACAGGGACGGCTATTAAAAACGGGCAAACCCGCCGACATTATGACCGCAGAAGTGTTGAAAGACATTTACAGCGTCGATATGAACATCATAGCCCATCCTGAAAACGGCTGCCCCGTGGCATTGCCTTGACGCAGGCAAACCGTCCCGCCGTATAAGTTCCGACCATAAAATCCGCCGCCCGAATCCAAACCGGATGACATCACAGACCATTGTGGAATACCTGTATCCGATATGTTTCAGACGACCCTTTATTCAAAAACCGAAAGACCTTCCAAGCTCATGTCCCACCGCTTTTCAGACGACATTCCCCGCCTTGCCGCACGGCTGTTTTTTACCGCTGCCCTCCTGTTTTCCCTGCCTGCACCCGCCGCACCGCGCGTGGCGACTTCGGACTGGACGGTCGCCGAAACACTGACGGCGATGGGGCATCCGCCCGTCAGCGTTGCCGACCGCCGCGTGTACGATACCTGGGTGAACCATCCGCCGCTGCCCGCTGCCGTCAAGGAAGCGGGGCTGCGCTTCCAGCCGAATTTGGAGCGGCTGTATCAGATAAAGCCTAATTTTTTCGTGCAATCTTCCTGGTATGCCGCCGCCAAGTCCCAGTTTGAAAAAATCGCCCCGGTACGCGAAGTGGATTTCGGCGCGGCAAAAGGCATCGAATATGCCCACACGGTCGAAGCCACACGCAGGCTGGGTAAAATTATCGGCGACCCTGCCGCTGCCGAAAAGCTGATTGCCGGTACGGAAAACCTGTTTGCCCGCGCCAAACCCGCGCTTTCGGCACATCGCGGCCGCCCGTTTGCGGTGGTGCAGTTTGTCGACGGGCGGCATTTGCGGATTTACGGCAAGACTTCGCTGTTTCAGGCCGTGTTCGACAAATTGGGGCTGAACAATGCCTGGACGGGCAAAAGCAACGAATGGGGTTTCGAAAACATCACGCTTTTAGATTTGGCAAAGCTGCCGCCGGACACGCTGCTAATCATCGTCAAACCGCATCCTCAAAATACACGTGCAACGCTCGAAAAAAGCGCGCTTTGGCAACGCCTGCCGTTCTGCCGCCCTGCAAACCGCCGCATCTTCGAGCCGTCGTGGAGCTACGGCGCACTGCCGTCCATGCAGCGTTTCACTTTGCAACTGATGCGTTCGATGTCGTCTGAAAACCCGTCCGCACAAAAGGAAGCCGCATGGTAAAGATTTTCAGACGACCCCTGCCTATCCTTGCCGCCGCGTTGGCAATATCGTGCGCGCTGACGGCGTTTTGGATATTGAAGCTGGAATGGACGCTGCCGTGGCTGCGGCTGTTTGACCATCCCGACAGCCTGCCTTTGGATGCACTGATGGTGCAGAACAACACCCTGCCCCGCATGGCGATGGCGCTGCTCGCGGGCGGCAGTACGGCGACGGCGACCATGCTGATGCAGCAGTTGATGCGCAATCCGCTCGCATCCGACAGTACACTGGCAGTCAGCAGCGGCGCGCAGGCGGCTTTGGTGGCGGCGACCGTGTTCGCCCCTTCCTTCCTTGCCTACGGCACGTCCGCCGTGGCATTTGCCGGCGCAGCGGCGGCTTTGGGCGCGGTATTGCGGCTATCGGCACGGCGCGCCCTGCAACCGCTCAGCGTCGTGCTGGCGGGTTTGGTGGTCAGCCTGTATCTGGGTTCCCTCACCGGTATCGTGATGCTGTTTTTCAGCGAAGAGACGCGCGGCGTGATGCAGTGGGGCAGCGGCTCCCTGGTGCAGGACAGTTGGCGCGATACGTTGGGGCTTTTGTGGCGGATTGCTGTTGCCGCCATACTTACCGCCTTTTTAATCAAACCGTTAAACATCATGAGCCTGGGCGACACGCAGGCGGAATCGGCAGGCATACCGGTGAAGAAAATCCGTCTGCTGTCTTTGGCGGTTGCTGCATTTTTGAGTGCGGGCGTGGTCGGCTTTGTCGGCATGATGGGCTTTGTCGGATTGGCGGCGGCGACGCTGGTGCGGCAAATGGGCGTACGCACGCTGTCCATGCGCCTGATTTGCTCCTTCATCGTCGGCGCACTGCTTTTGATGCTGACGGACAACGGCCTGATGCTGCTGAAACACTACCGCGGCACCGATCTGCCCGCCGGCGCTGTAACTGCCCTCGTCGGCGCGCCGCTTTTGTTGTGGCTGACGGCGAAAGCACCTCCGCGTCCTTCGTTTCAGACGACCTCCGATATTTCAACCGCCGCGCCGCACGTCCCGCGCCTCTTGCGTTTTCTGCTGCTTATCGCCGTCGCCGTATCGGTATTGGCGTTTACGATCGGACGCTATGACGAAACCCTGCGCCTGACCATAGACCCGGAATATTTCGTATTCCGCTACCCGCGCGTGCTGCTCGCCGCCGCCACCGGCACCATGCTCGCGTTGACCGGCGTCATACTGCAAAGGCTGACGCAAAACCCGATGGCGGGACCCGAACTCTTGGGCATCAGCTCTGGAACTGCATTCGGCGCGATGTCGGTAGTGATGCTGTTCGGCATTACCTCGGGCAGCGGCTGGTTTTGGCTGACAGGTATCGTTTCCGCTCTCGTATCCTTGGGGCTGTTGATGCTGTTCAACCGCAAAAACGGATTTACTCCCGAAAAAATCCTGCTTACCGGCATGGCGCTGGCCGCACTCGCCGATGCCGCCATCCGCATTTGGATGGCAACCGGCGATTTCCGCGTACAACTGCTTTTATTGTGGATGTCAGGTTCGACCTATCAGGCAACGCCCGAATCCGCCCTTACCGTCAGCCTCCTCGCCGCCGCCTCGCTCCTCCTCATCCTCACGCTGCAACGCTGGCTCGGACTGCTCAGCCTGAACGCAACAATCGCCCGCTCCGTCGGCATCAACGTCCCCCTCGCACGGCTGGTGCTGATCGTCTCAAGCGCAGCGTTAACCGCCTTATCCACACTGCTTATCGGCCCCTTGAGCTTCGTCGGACTGCTTGCGCCGCATCTGGCTCGTATGCTCGGCGCACGCCTGCCCAAACAGCAACTTGCCGCCGCCGCACTCATCGGCGCATCGGTTATGATGACGGCCGACTGGCTGGGCAGGCAGGTAATGTTCCCTTACGAAGTCCCCGCCGGAATGATGGCCACGCTCATAGGCGGCGCATATTTCATGATGATGATGCGCAAGCTTTAATGCGAACGGAGATACAAAAAGGTCGTCTGAAAACAGTTTCAGACAACCTTTTTGTTTAACATGTTTATTCGATAATAAAAATCTAACAAAAATAAAATCTCAATTAATAATAACAATATTAAATTGAAGTCATAGTTCCAATAGTCAAAGCCTTTCTGTATAGTTCTTTTTATAGTTTAAATAAAAGGAAAAACAAATGTCGATACAAGAAATTTATGAATACCAAGAAACCGGCTACGAATATGCTTTTCGGCAAATCGTTTTATAAATCACTGACCATTTTGCAAAGGAAATCATCATGACCGTCTCTAAATGCCCTGTTACCCACCTGACCATGAACAACGGCGCGCCCGTTGCCGACAATCAAAACAGCCTGACCGCCGGTCCACGCGGTCCTCTGCTGGCGCAGGACTTATGGCTGAATGAAAAACTCGCCGACTTCGTGCGCGAAGTTATCCCCGAACGCCGTATGCATGCCAAAGGTTCGGGCGCGTTCGGTACGTTTACCGTGACACACGACATCACAAAATACACCCGCGCCAAAATCTTCAGCGAAGTCGGCAAGCAAACCGAGATGTTCGCCCGTTTCACCACCGTGGCAGGCGAACGCGGCGCAGCCGATGCAGAACGCGACATCCGCGGCTTTGCGCTGAAGTTCTATACCGAAGAAGGCAACTGGGATATGGTCGGCAACAACACGCCCGTGTTCTTCCTGCGCGACCCGCGCAAATTCCCCGACCTGAACAAGGCGGTTAAACGCGACCCGCGCACCAATATGCGCTCTGCTACGAACAACTGGGACTTCTGGACGCTGTTGCCCGAAGCCCTGCACCAAGTTACCATCGTCATGAGCGACCGCGGCATCCCCGCCAGCTACCGCCATATGCACGGCTTCGGTTCGCATACTTACAGCTTCTGGAACAAAGCGGGCGAACGTTTCTGGGTGAAATTCCACTTCCGTAGCCAGCAAGGTATTAAAAACCTGACCAACGAAGAAGCCGCAAAAATCATTGCCGACGACCGCGAAAGCCATCAACGCGACCTGTACGAAGCCATCGAGCGCGGCGAGTTTCCGAAATGGACGATGTACATCCAAGTCATGCCTGAAGCAGACGCGGAAAAAGTGCCGTATCATCCGTTTGATTTGACCAAAGTTTGGCCGAAAAAAGACTATCCGCTGATTGAAGTGGGCGAATTCGAGTTGAACCGCAATCCCGAAAACTTCTTTGCCGATGTGGAACAATCCGCCTTCGCACCGAGTAACCTGGTTCCAGGTATCGGCGCCAGCCCCGACAAAATGCTGCAAGCCCGTTTGTTCAATTACGCCGACGCGCAGCGCTACCGCTTGGGCGTAAACTTCCGCCAAATTCCCGTCAACCGCCCGCGTTGCCCTGTTCACAGCAACCAACGTGACGGACAAGGCCGCGCCGACGGCAACTATGGCAGTCTGCCGCACTACGAACCCAATAGCTTCGGCCAATGGCAGCAACAGCCCGACTTTGCCGAACCGCCCTTGAAAATCAACGGCGACGCGGCGCACTGGGACTACCGCCAAGACGATGACGACTATTTCAGCCAACCGCGCGCCTTGTTTAACCTGATGAACGACGCGCAGAAACAGGCTTTGTTTAACAACACCGCCGCGGCCATGGGCGATGCGCCTGACTTCATCAAATACCGCCATATCCGCAACTGCTACCGTTGCGATCCGGCATACGGCGAAGGCGTAGCCAAAGCCCTTGGACTGACTGTCGAAGATGCCCAAGCGGCACGAGCTAACGACCCGGCTTTAGGTCAACCTGGTTTACTGTAAGGAGGCATTATGTGGATAGAAATTGAAGAAATCTTGTCTCAAGCTGTCCGATACAGCCGTTCGAGCAAAAAGTAACGGTTTAGATCATTAAGAAGGCCGTCTGAAACACAAAATCAAGTTTCAGACGGCTTTTTTTGATGATGAAGTTTATTTGATTGCTTCTGATTCAATGGAACTGGCTAGCCTTATTTCTCTACAACTACCCTGGCACCATCTCACGCTTCCCACTGGCAAATAAAAAACCGCACGGCTGCTTGCCGTGCGGTTTTGCTTTTTTGTCTGAAGGTTTCAGACGGCCTTACATCATGCCGCCCATACCACCCATGCCGCCCATATCAGGCATAGCAGGTTTTTCTTCAGGGATTTCAGCGATCATGCAGTCTGTGGTCAGCATCAGGCCGGCGATAGATGCAGCGTGTTGCAGCGCAGAACGGGTTACTTTGGCAGGGTCGAGTACGCCCATTTCGATCATGTCGCCGTATTCGCCGGAACCTGCGTTGTAACCATAGTTGCCTTTGCCTTCCAATACTTTGTTCACAACCACGCTAGGTTCGCCGCCTGCGTTGGCAACGATTTGGCGCAGAGGAGACTCAACGGCGCGCAATACGATTTGTACGCCTGCGTCTTGGTCGGCATTGCCGGTGTGCAGGTTTTCCAAAGCGGCACGGGCGCGCAACAAGGCTACGCCGCCGCCTGCAACCACGCCTTCTTCAACGGCTGCGCGGGTAGCGTGCAGCGCGTCTTCCACGCGGTCTTTTTTCTCTTTCATTTCCACTTCGGTAGCGGCACCGACTTTGATCACTGCCACACCGCCGGCCAATTTAGCCACGCGCTCTTGCAGTTTTTCTTTGTCGTATTCGCTGGTTGCGGTTTCGATTTGTTGGCGGATTTCAGCAACACGCGCTTCGATTTGGGCTGCGTCGCCGAAGCCGTCGATGATGGTGGTGTTTTCTTTACCGATTTCGATGCGTTTGGCTTGACCCAAGTCATCCAAAGTTGCTTTTTCCAGAGACAGGCCGACTTCTTCGGAAATCACCACGCCGCCGGTCAGGATGGCGATGTCTTGCAACATGGCTTTGCGGCGGTCGCCGAAGCCAGGGGCTTTAACGGCAACGGTTTTCAGAATACCGCGGATGTTGTTCACCACCAAAGTTGCCAAGGCTTCGCCTTCTACGTCTTCAGCGATAATTAAGAGCGGACGGCTGGCTTTGGCCACTTGTTCCAAAACAGGCAACAGGTCGCGGATATTGCTGATTTTTTTGTCGAACAACAATACAAACGGATTGTCCAAAGCAGCGATTTGTTTTTCAGCGTCGTTGATGAAGTAAGGAGACAGGTAGCCGCGGTCGAATTGCATACCTTCAACCACATCCAGCTCGTTTTCCAAAGATTTGCCGTCTTCAACGGTAATCACGCCTTCTTTACCGACTTTTTCCATCGCTTCGGCGATAATCGCGCCGACTTGTTCGTCAGAGTTGGCGGAAATAGAGCCGACTTGGGCGATTTCTTTAGAAGTATCGCAAGGTTTGGCGATGTTTTTCAGCTCGTCAACCAAAGCGGCAACGGCTTTGTCGATACCGCGTTTCAGGTCGGTCGGGTTCATGCCGGCGGTCACGTATTTCATGCCTTCGGCAACGATGGATTGCGCCAATACGGTTGCAGTAGTGGTACCGTCGCCGGCTACGTCGTTGGTTTTGGACGCAACTTCTTTCACCATTTGCGCGCCCATGTTTTCGAATTTGTCTTTCAATTCGATTTCTTTTGCAACAGACACACCGTCTTTAGTGATGTGCGGGCCGCCGAAAGCGCGGTCGAGTACCACGTTGCGGCCTTTAGGGCCCAAAGTTACGCGTACGGCGTTTGCCAATACATTGACGCCGTTTACCATTTTTTGGCGAACTTCATTGCCGAATTGTACGTCTTTTGCTGCCATTTAAATTCTCCAAATCAATATTAAAAATCTGTTTGAGGCTGTCTGAAAACTTCATGTTTGATTCAGACGGCCTTTGGTTCTGAAACTTAATTCAACAATTATTCAACGATACCGAAGATGTCTTCTTCACGCATTACCAACAGCTCTTCGCCGTCGGCTTTTACAGTTTGGCCGCTGTATTTGCCGAAGATCACTTTGTCGCCGACTTTGACATCCAGCGGACGGCGCGCGCCGTCTTTACCGATTTTGCCCGCACCCACGGCGACTACTTCGCCCATGTCGGGTTTTTCAGCAGCCGCACCCGGCAAAACGATGCCGGAGGCGGTTTTTTCTTCAGCTTCTAAGCGTTTGACGACTACACGGTCGTGTAAAGGGCGGATGGTCATGTCTTAATGCTCCGATAAATAAATAGATTGAAAACAATTGTCTGTCGGACATGACAGACACGGTTTGCTTGGAAATAGCGACACGCTTATAGAAAGCCTGCCGTAATGGCGGGTAGATTTGGGTTGTTTGCGACAAATTCAAGGGAAAAAGTAAAAATTTCTATGCAGTCTTTCCAAATATTTTCATACGCAAAAATGCCCGATCACATATTTTTCAGACGGCCTGATATACCAACTGCAAAGTTCGTTTAAAAACAACCCACTTCCTTAACAAATTCAATACAACTCTTTACAACTGTTTCTTTTATATGCATTATTATAAATGATGATTATTCTTAATTGCATATTTTTAAAGATAATTTCTCTTTATTTGCTTTTATTTTTTTATTACTGTCATTTTATTAAGGACATTTCTCAATGAATACGCCCCTGTTCCGACTGAGCCTGCTGTCACTGACACTGGCAGCCGGTCTTGCACACGCAGAAAATGAAGCCAAAGACAACGTTGTGCTTGATACCGTTACCGTCAAAGGTCAGGCCACAAGCGCCACACATCGCGTAACGACAAAACGTATGGAAGAAACGACTTCCACTGATTTAAAAGACGTATTGTTCAACGAACCCTCTATCAGTTTCGGCGGCGGCAACGGTCAGTCGCAGTGGGTAACCATCCGCGGTATGGGACAAGACCAAATAGACTATAAAGTTGACGATACTTACACCGACAGCCAGATTTTCCACCACAACGGCCGCTTTATGCTTGACCCCGCATTGGTAAAAGTCGTTGCCGTGCAAAAAGGTACGGGTTCGGCCTCCGCAGGTATCGGTGCAACCAGCGGCGCGATTGTTGCCGAAACTGTTGAAGCCAAAGATTTGCTGAGGGAAGGTCAAAACGTCGGTTTCAAAGTCAATGCCGGTATCAGCAGCAATAAAGGCTATTCACGCGGCGCAAGCGTTTATGGTCAGGCAGGCGGTTTTGACGCTTTGGTTTCAGGCAATTTCGTACGCGACAAAGAATACACGGCAGGCAAAGGCTACCGTAATCTGCTCGGAAGCGATAAGGTTTTAAACAGTGGATTGGGTTCACGCGGTTTGCTGGGCAAAATCGGCTATCGTTTCAACGAGGACAACCGTATTGAATTAAGCCACCGCCAAGAGAAGCAATATGGGGAACGCGCCCTGCGCGAAGAGTTCGATTTCTCGCAAGTATTCCAAACCGACCGCCGTACGGGTCAATACGTTTTGGATGCCAACGGCAACCGTATTCCGAATGTCGCCACCAACTCGCCGCGTTACCGCACACTGACCCAAGACACCACCAACTTGGAATTCAAAGGCGGAAACTTGGGCTTTATTGACAAAATCAAAGCCAATGTTTACCGTTTGAATACCAAACGTGATGAAGTCCCCAGTCCAGATTATGAATTGGACGGCGAAGTACGGACATACGGAGCCAACCTCAATCTCGACAGCCGTCTATTTGATCGCCATACCTTGAAATACGGAGTAAACTGGCGCACTCAAAAAAGCAGCTCAAAAGGAGAAAACAGCGAGAAGAAAAGCGATGCCGGCGTATATCTAGAAGGCATTTGGGATTTCTCACCGGTTACACTGACCACAGGTTTGCGCTATGACCGTTGGAAAATGAAAACCAGCAGTAATACAGAAAATTCAGACGGCAACCTCAATCCAAGCATCGGGTTGGTTTATGACATTACCCCTGATTTTTCCATCAACACCAGCCTGAACTATGCAACCCGCAGCCCCCGCCTGTACGAAGCAGCTTTAGCAAACAACAGGCCGATTATTTCATCACCTGACTTGAAAGCAGAACGCTCGCGAAATGCAGAAATTGGCTTTAACTACCACTGGAATTCTGCCCTGACGCTCTCCGGCAGCTATTTCCATCAGCAAATCAAAGATGTACAGGCCATCCGTCAAGAAGGACGAAACAACGTCTGGTATAACGGCGGCAAGCTGAAAAACACAGGTTACGAACTGAACGCCGCCTACCGCTGGAAAGGTCTGACCGCACGTGCAGGCGTAGCCTACAGCAAACCGAAGCTGAACGGCGATACCGCCGACAAAGTAACGACCGCCATCCCGATGGGACGTACATGGACAACAGGTCTGTCGTACCAATTCGACAATCCGAATCTGGAAATCGGCTGGCGCGGACGTTATGTCCAAAATGCAGGCTACGCCCCAACCTCGCGCGGCTCTGATGTGGCTCTGAATGTTGTCCGTGCAGGCTACGGCGTCAACGATATCTTCGCCAACTGGAAACCGACAGGCAAAGACGACTTGAACGTCAACTTCTCCGTCAACAATGTCTTTGATAAAAACTACAAGCCGCACAGCCAGCGCGCAGGTGCCAATTCCCTGCCTGAACCAGGCCGCGATGTCCGCCTAAGCGTGAACTACCGCTTCTAAGCAATCAGCTTGAGAAAGCCGTCTGAAAACAAAAGTTTTCAGACGGCATCTAGCTTTATAATCCGATACAAGTTATCATTTCTATTTACTTTATTTCCGACCACGGAGAAACCCTATGTTACGTTTGACCGCTTTAGCCGTATGCTGCACCCTTGCTTTGGGTGCGTGTTCACCGAAAGATTCTGCGTCCAACCAAGCCCAAACTGCTTCCGCTTCTGCCGCCCAAACCGAAGGTGCAAGCCTGACGGTGAAAACCGCGCGCGGTGAGGCAAAAGTGCCGCAAAATCCGGAACGTATCGCCGTTTACGATTTGGGCATGCTCGATACTTTAAACAAACTGGGCGTGAAAACCGGTTTGTCCATCGACAAAAACCGCCTGCCCTACTTGGACGAATATTTCAAAACGACCAAACCTGCCGGCACGCTGTTTGAGCCTGACTACGAAGCCTTAAACGCTTACAAACCGCAGCTCATTATCATCGGCAGCCGTGCAGCCAAAGCGTTTGATAAGTTGAACGAGATCGCGCCGACCATCGAAATGACCGCCGAAACCGCCAATCTGAAAGAAAGTTCCAAAGAGCGCATCGACGCGCTGGCGCAAATCTTCGGCAAACAGGCTGAAGCGGACAAGCTGAAAGCGGAAATCGATGCTTCGTTTGATGCGGCGAAAACTGCTGCGCAAGGCAAGGGCAAGGGTTTGGTGGTATTGGTCAACGGCGGTAAGATGTCGGCTTTCGGCCCTTCCTCACGTTTGGGCGGTTGGTTGCATAAAGACATCGGCGTTCCCGCTGTTGATGAATCGATTAAAGAAGGCAGCCACGGCCAGCCTATCAGCTTTGAATACCTGAAAGAGAAAAACCCTGATTGGCTGTTTGTTTT
>NZ_CATNVN010000021.1:0-17698 GCF_951230505.1 uncultured Neisseria sp. | reverse complement strand
CGGGGCGAAGACATATGGTAGGCATCGCTGCTTGCGCCGTAGCCCAGCAACTGCATTTCGCCGTCAAAATCTGCATCGCGCGTCATTACGAAAAATGCGGCCGCTTCGCCGATATTGATGCCGTTGCGGTTTGCGGAAAAAGGCTTGGCGATGCCGTCTGAAAGCACTTCCAAAGAGGCAAAACCATTAATCGTCAGCGGCGAAAGCGTATCCGCGCCGCCGCAAATCACGGCATCACACAATCCGGCACGAAGCAGCCGGGCTGCGCTGATGAGGGCGCGTGCGCCGGAAGTGCAGGCGGTGGAGACGGTATAGCGCAAGCCGTCCAAGCCGTAAACTTGGGCGATAAATTCGGAGGGCGAAGCCATGGTGTGTTGCAGCTGTTTGAACGGAACATCCGTCCATTCACCACCTTGGACAACGTGTTGGAACAAAGGGATATTTTCGTCTGCACCACTGGTGGACGTACCGGTAACGACAGCAACTCTTTCTTTGCCGTAACGGGCAATGGCCGTCTGAATCAGTCCGTCTATTTGTGAAAGCGCGTGCAGGATAAGCTGGTTGTTGCGGCTGCGATGCGCTTCGGGAATGCTGTCGGGCAGAGGCATCAGGGTTTCTTTGACTGCACCGAAAGCATGCGTTTTGCCTTTTACCCATTGGTCTGAAAAAGTCAGGGGCGTGTTTTCAGACGGCGTGAGTAAGGCATCGGCATGAACTTGCAAGCCGCTACCCAATGCGCTGGTCAGTGCCGGACGGCTGAGATAAACAGGAGTATTCATGAATTAGTCTTCTGCAATCGGGCTGACCGTCCAGAAGGTTTGGTCGGGGAAGCCGATGAGGAATTGTTCGGAATGGTGGGCGACACACCACAAATCATGCTCGCGGTAGCTGAACACCGCGCCTTTGCCGTCAGGGCAGAAGCCTTGATGGGTGGCATTTTGTTGGCGGGCTTCAGGGTAAAGCGTGGCGGCGTGTTCGGCGGCCAAAAGTGGCAACAAGGCGGCAAACAGTCGGCGCGAAGCAGCATTGGGCATCACAAAGCCGTCATTTTTCCAACCTTTGGTGCTGACCGATTGACGCGATACCGGCGCACCCAGTGCATCGGTTTGGACAAAGCGGATGCCGTCTGAATGAGGCTCGACTGCCAAGAGATTGGTTTGAACGGTTTGCCCCGTCGCATTGGTCTGCTCGAGTTTGAACCATTGGCCTTCTTTGGAAAGCGGCGGCAGCGTTTGCGGATGGGGGAGCGAAGTTGCGCATGCGGAAAGAAGCAGTGCGGCAAGCAAAGGGATAAATCGCATAAGGTTTTATCTATCGGTCAAAATATTTAATGGTGTGGATGAAGTTTCAGACGGCCTGTTCTGTTTTCAGTCTAGGCCGTCTGAAAGACATTCGTCCTTATTCTACCTTCAAATCGCCCACCAATGCGGCAAGTGTGGACAAGCGTTGCTCGGATTTTTCCACGAATGGATTGTTCGTGTCCCAAGCGTAGCCTGCCAGAATAGATGAAATCATGCGGCTGATTTCAGGACTGCGGTTAGGCGCGTAGATGGCATTTTGGAAGCGGAAATCGTACCAACCGTTTACATAAGTGCGGAATGCGTTCACGCCGATCATCAGTTGGTCGGCAAATTCGGTTTGCCAATCGACGGCTTCGCCTTTGAGCTGTTTGCCCAGTAAATCGGCAGCCAGTTTGGCAGAGTGCAGGGCAATGGTTACGCCGGAGGAGAAAACGGGGTCGAGGAATTCGGCGGCGTTGCCTAAAAGAGCGAAATGTTTGCCGTATAAGGTTTTTACGTTGGCAGAGTAGCCTTGGATAGAGCGGAACGGGAAGTCGTTTTCCCAAACGGCTTTATCTAAAATTTCCGCCAGCATCGGGCATTCGTACACAAATTTCTTCAACACGGCTTCTGATTCGCCGGCCAGTTTGTCGGGTGTGCCGACAACGCCGATGGAGCAGCGGTTGTCGCCGAAAGGAATCAGCCAAATCCAGACATCGCGATGTTCAGGATGCGTGTTGATCAGGATTTTGTTGCGGTCGAATTTCGGGCTGGTGATGTTATCGTCGATATGCGTGAAGTGGGCTTGGCGCGGAGGCAGATCGGACGGGCTTTCCAAGTCCAAAAGGCGGGGCAGGACACGACCGTAACCGCTGGCATCCAAAACAAATTTGGCGGTCAGTTCATAGTTTTCGCCTGTATCGGTCGCAACGCTCAAACGTGCCACGTCGCCACTGTTGTCAAATGCGGTTACGCCATGTCCGAAGCGGACATCGACGCCTTGTTTTGCCGCTTCATCAATCAGGATCTTGTCGAAGATGCCGCGGCGCACTTGATAAATAGTACCGGGGCCGTCTGAAAATTTTTCAGTAAAGTTGAAATCTGTGTAACGGCTGCCCCATGAAAACGCAGCGCCGTCTTTAAATTGAAAGCTGGGCTCGGCATGCACTGCATCGGCAAAACCGGCTTCTTCCAACATTTCCATGCAATGCGGCAACAGGCTTTCGCCGATGACAAAGCGCGGGAAATGTTGTTTTTCCAATACGCAAACTTTAAAGCCTTGTTTGTTCAGCAAAGCGGAAGCAACCGAACCTGAAGGGCCTGCGCCGATAACGGCAACGTCAAATTCTACGGACATTTGAAAATACCTTTGATTTTAATGATAAAAAAATGTTTAAACTAGCGTCTGAAGTTTTTCAGACGGCCTCTTACAACGTGACGATAGAAGTTGAAACAAAATATCGCCTTAATTTCAATCGTCTTCATCTTTTGTCTAATTTTTCAGCAATGTGCCTGCCAACCAAATATTGAATGCCACGCCGATGGTAACTGTCATGCCGAACGCGGCAACGGCGGGCGTGCTGCTGATGGCGAGCAGGGCAAAGGAAATGGCTGTTGTCGCGGCGGCAAGCAGCATACCGCCTAATTTTGCCGGCGCGCTGTGATGTGCAGTGGCGGCATAGACGGCATAGTCCACGCCGATGGCGGACACTAAAAGCAGGCTGAACATGGCAAACAGGCTGACGGGAATGCCTGCCAAACCGAGTACGGCAACGGTGCAGATGGCGGCGGCCAGCGGCACGGCAAGGATTTTACTGCCGCGTTTGAAGCCAAACATTTTCCACAAGAGCAGCCATGCCAACGCATAGGAAGCCAGTTTCAACCATGCAGCCTGATTGCGCGTGTGGTGGAAAAGCTCGTTTAAGTGGGCGCGTTTGTCTGCCCAATGTACGCCGGAGACGTGTTGCGCCACGGCGCGTACGGCGGCTTCATCGGTCATGCCGTTCAAACGCACGACGGCAGCAAAACGGCCTGGTTCCACTTCGCCCAAATACAAGGAACGCCAAGCCTCTGCCAAATCGGTATTCAGGCCGTCTGAAAGCGACAATGGTTGCGTATCGGCAGCTTGCAGCAGGGCATCGCGCACGGTTTTGCGCGGAATACCGATTTCGGTAAGCGGTTTCCAGCTATCAGGCAATTTGGTCAATTCGCGTAGGCGGTTTTGCAGTTTTTGCTGCTCCGTTGTCGGCAGGATGAATTGGTCGGGCGATTGGATGCCGGACAGTTTGCCTTGCGCGATTAAGGGCTGCAGGGCGCGGCCGAGTTCGGCGGTTTTCTTCAATAGGGCATCTTCGCTTTGTGCTTCGGCCACCAAATATTTTCCGCCAAAATCCGTGCCGCTCAACTGGCCGATTTGTTGTACCTCGGCCAACATCGCGGTCGGCATATTGACCCATTGACGGATGTCGTCACGCCAGTCGCTGCGCCACAGTCCGACTGCCAGCAAAATTCCGCCCACGATTAACCAGCCGCGTTTGTGCAGGCGGTTTTTCAGACGGCCTGACAAGGAATAGAGCTTTTCAGTTAATGCGGCAAAAGGCACGGTTTTGGCTCGATAGCGGCGAAACAGCGGTGGCAGCCATAAAACGGTGGCACCAAACGCACCAAATAAAGCGAATCCTGAAAATACCGCGGTTTGGCGCAATACAGGCAAAGGGGTGAACCACAGCAGCGCGTAGCCCAAGACGGTAATCGTCAGGCTGACGGCAAAGCTCGGTAAGACATGTTTCATTGCCGATTCAGCCTGCCAAACGGTCTTTTCAGACGGCCCGAATACCGACGGAGCAAGCCAGTGCAACGGGAAATCCACCAACATACCCACCAAGCTGGTGCCGATGACGATGGTCAGGATATGCACTTCGTTGAATACCAATAAAGCGACCGCCAATCCGGTCAACATACCGGCTGCCAGCGGCAAGGACAGCAAAAATACCCGGCCGCTGCGGAAGACCCACAATAGCAGCGCAAAGGTCAGCCCAAGTCCGACCATGCTCATCAGCCGACTTTCTTTTTCTGCAGCTGCTTTGGATACGGCGGCAAACAATGCGCCACCTGCGCTTAAGGTTTCCGCGCCGTTTTCCGAAGCGATTTGACGGCTTTGCGCCATCAGCGGTAAGAGGGCATCGTTGCCGGAAAATTGATCGCCGCCGGCGAGCCGTCCGCGTAAAAATACCCAAGTTTTGCCTTTGTCTTCGGCAAACAGCATGCCGTTGTCCATGTCCCACTGTAAACGGCTTTGCGGATTGGCTTTGTCGGCAACAAAGCGTCCGAAGCCCAGCCAGTCTTGTTCTAAAGACAAAGGGGAGGGGGCTGCAAACGGATTGGCCGCAGCTTCTGCACGCGCTTGAAAATAGGCTTGCGGCTGCTCAAACAGCAGGCGTATTTCGTCTTGCGGCAAAACTGCCAAGCTCAGCTTTTGCATATCCGCCCGCACTTTGTCCAAATTCAGCGTCATGCTGCTGTCGACTTGTTCAAATACGCCGCTTTTGCGCCATGTGTCGGCAATTTGTGCGGCCGTCTGAAAAGCGGTTTCGGCATCGGTACTGCCTGCAAGCAAAATAACTTGTGAATTGAGCTGCGCTTCTGCGGCTTTATCCGCGGCCGTCAGTAAGGCATCGGGTTGCTGTTCGCTTGGCAACAACGCGGTCAAATCGGTTTGGATGCGCGCTTGTGAAGCAAAGGCATAAACCAAAAACAGGGTAAAAAACAGGATAAGGGCAGTATAGAGGCGGTTTAGGAGGCGAAGATTCATCGTTCAGACGGCCTTTTGCAAATGCTGCTGTTGGTGTGTGGAATAAGTAAAAGTGCAGTAAATTAAATCAGATTATTATTATTTTGTCAGTTGTTAGATAGTTTGCCGGTCGGTTAAATCATTGGGCTTGAGCGAACCGAAAAACTGCCATTGCAGAGCGACGGCTTTTCCCTTCCAAACGCAGGCAAGTGCCATCGTATCCGCTAAAATCGCGCTTGTGCCGTGCCAATCGGTTTGCTTTCCAGCGCGTAAACCGACGGGTTGCCCTGAATCGAAAACATAGCCGACCGATTTCATGTCTGACGGAAAATCCAAATTCGCTGCTTTAATCAGGGCTTCTTTGAAACACCACAATCGGTAAAACGTTTCAGACGGCCAGTTTGCCGTTTCCAAAAAGTCTTGTTCTTCCTGCGTGCAGACCAAAGCCGACAGCGCTTTAAAATCACGCGGGCGGATAAATTCGATATCGACACCGGCTGTTAAGGGTTGAGGCGCACACAATAAAGCGGCAAAGCCTTTGCTGTGGCTCAGCGATACGGTCGGTAAATCGGTTTGCTGTTTTAATGCGCGGCTGACTTGCCAGTCTTGACGCTGCGCCAGTTGCGGCGTGGCAGCCAAACGTTGGCAATCGGCTGCGTTTAGAGAGGCATGGTCGTAGCAGGCGGCAAAAGACGGATCGGCTAGCAGGCAGTGAAGGGTTGTCGTATCCATAAAATAGAAAAATGCCAAACTTCATCTTGAAGTCCGGCATTTTTGACATTGCTTAGTGGAAGCTGCCTTTCAAAACCACACGGCTGTTGAATGTAGCGATGTGGCATTCGTACTCGTTACCGCCTTTGGTTACTTTATCAAAGTAGCTAACCAGATGAACGGATTTGGCTTTTTTGCGATGCGCAGTGCTTTGGAAGCGTTTAACTGCGCTCAAGAATGCGCGTTGGCAGGTTTCGTCAGGGGTTTTGCCGACTGAGTTGGAGATTTGACGGGAAGTCAAAGTCGCGCCGGATGTGCTGCCGTAGTGAACGCGGATGCTAGGATCCAAAGCGGATTTGGCTTCGGCAGAGTTCAAAGCGACATCGACTTTACACATATAAATATCGTTTTGACCTTTGCCATTGACTTTATGGCCTTCACCCATGCTGCGGCAGGCAGAGCCGGCGGCAGTTGTTTTTTGAGTAGAAGTTTGAGAGGAGGAAGTAGATGGTTGGGAATTGCCGGATTGTGAGCAAGCGGCAAGCATCAGGGCGGATACGGCAACCAAAGCAGAAAAACGTAACATACGAACTCCTTTATAATAAGGGGTGTGAAAAAAGGTTTACAGAAAACAAAATCATTTTAACATATATGAAAGAAGTATAAAAATAGGATGATGTAAAAAATATTATATTTTTATTTAAATGATTTCATGGTGTTAAGAAAGTTTGGGGCGGTAATGCTTGACGAAGGAGGGCGGAAAGCGTATATTGCGGTCTTCCTTAGGAGTAATGGCTGAGAGGCTGAAGGCACTTCCCTGCTAAGGAAGCATGTGGGGTCAACCTGCATCGAGGGTTCGAATCCCTCTTACTCCGCCAAATATGAAAGACACCGTTTATACGGTGTCTTTTTTATTATCTGGAATTTCTTGGAATCTAAGGCCGTCTGAAAGTGTGAAATGAACGATTTGATTATTCTAAACAAGCCTTATGGCGTGATTTGCCAGTTTTCTGCACATGAAAAACATCAATGCCTTAAGGATTTTGTCGAGAAACCGGGATTTTATCCGGCCGGACGTTTGGATACGGACAGCGAGGGTTTGCTGCTGCTGACCAATAATGGCTGTTTGCAGGCGCAGATTGCCGACCCGAAGTTCAAGCAGGTCAAAACTTATTGGGCGCAGGTGGAGGGTTCTCCTGATGAAGCCAAATTGGATTTGTTGCGCCGTGGCGTAGATTTGGGCGATTTTTTCACCCGTCCGGCCGAGGTTAGGGTATTGGAAGAAGGCGAAGCGGATGTTTTATGGCCGCGCGTGCCACCGATTCGCGTGCGCAAGTCCGTGCCTGATTTTTGGGTGGAAATCAAAATTTCGGAAGGGAAAAACCGCCAAGTGCGAAGGATGACGGCGAAAGCAGGCTTTCCATGTTTGCGCTTGGTCCGTGTGGCAATAGGCCATCTGAATCTGTTTGATTTGAATTTGGAATTGGGACAATGGCAGTTTGCGCCGCATCGTCCTTAAATAGGATGAATAAAGGCCGTCTGAAATATTCAGACGGCCTTTTGTTATGGAAAAATTAATGATGTGAATGACCAATTTGGAAGGTCATTGTGGTGTAGTTCGCCTGTTTTTGGCACACGCTTTGATCAGGGAAATCGGCTTTGTGTTCTACGCTGGCTTTCCAGAAGCCTTGACGCAATGGAATGATGCTGACTTCACCTTTGTCATCAGTGGTATCGGAGAAGGCTTGGGCTTCGGTTTTATGGGTTTTGCTGCGGTCGCTGGTGTCGAAGCCGTCAAATGTAGCGGTAACGGTGGCGTTAGGCAGCGGCTCGCCATTGAAGAGGACGCGGACTTTGAAGCGTTCGCCGACGTGGACGTTGGCAGGGTTGTCCAAAGGTACGATTTCCAAATGTTGGCCGACTTGCTTGGTGATGATGGCGGTGTCTGCGCTTTCGTGGCCGACATTGACGATGTTTTTACCGAACATACGGGTTTGTTCGCAATAGCTTGCATCAGGCATTTCTTTGATGCTTGCCTGCTTCCAGCCCGCGCTGTTTTTTGACCAGAAAGTCGGTTGGTATTCGGCGGTTACCAAGTAGCTGCCGTCTTTGACCGGCAGTTTGCTGCGGTATTGGTAATTGTATGTGCCTTTTTGAATCATGTTTTCTTTGCCTTTTTCAGTCACCAGTTGCATGGGTTTGCTGAAAATGTGCAGGCGGTCTTTGGCGATGGGCTCAAGCTCCGGGAATTCGCCATAGCCCAATTCGGCTTCAAGGTATTCCCCGCCATGTGTGTGGGCGGTTTCAACCCAAACGCGATGGGCGTGTGCGGCAGTGCTGAACAGGAAGGCAGATGCGATAAGTAAAGCGGTTTTTTTCATGATTTCTCTCCGATTTTCGATGTGTAGAAAAGATAGAACAAAGTAGTTCGTTATAATATAACAAAATTATTTAAATTTAAAGAGAGGCCGTCTGAAAACTTTCAGACGGCCTTTTAGATGATTGTTTTTTTGAATCAGATTATCGAAACGGTTTAGTCCCCGTCACGACAAACATCAATCGCTTCCTGCAAACTGCTGACGCCGTAGATTTTCAGGTTCGGAAACTCTTTGGCATTGCGCGGCATATTGGCTTTGGGGACGATGGCGCGTTTGAAGCCGAGTTTTTCTGCTTCTTTGAGCCGCTCTTGCCCGCGTGCAACAGGGCGGACTTCGCCGCTTAAGCCGATTTCGCCGAATACGACGGTTTTTTCAGGCATGGGGTGGTTGCGGAAGCTGGAGAGCATGGCGAGGATAACAGCAAGGTCGGCAGCGGGTTCGCCGATTTTGACGCCGCCGACGGCATTGAGGAACACGTCTTGGTCGAAGCAGGCAATGCCGCCGTGGCGGTTGAGGACGGCGAGCAGCATGGCGAGGCGGTTTTGTTCGAGGCCGACGGTGAGTCGTTTGGGGGTAAAACCGTGTGCGTCATCGACCAGTGCCTGAATTTCGACCAAAAGCGGGCGGCTGCCTTCCTGTGTGACCAAAACACATGAACCTGGCGTGTCGTCGCGGTAGCTGGCGAGGAAGATGGCGGACGGGTTGGACACGCCTTTCAAACCGTTTTCTGTCATGGCGAATACGCCCAATTCGTTTGCCGCGCCAAAACGGTTTTTGATGGCGCGTATCATGCGGTAGTTGGAATGTTGGTCACCCTCGAAATACAGCACAGTATCGACCATATGTTCCAATACGCGCGGGCCGGCAATCGCGCCGTCTTTGGTAACGTGTCCGACCAGTATCATGGCGATGCCCATCTGTTTCGCCATGCGCGTCAGTTGGGCGGCACATTCGCGCACCTGCGACACGGAGCCGGGAGCGGAAGTGATTTGGTCGGAATACATGGTTTGGATGGAGTCGATAACGACGACTTCGGGCTGATGCTGTTTCAAGGCCGCTTGAATCGCTTCCATGCGGATTTCGGCAAGCAGGTTCACGCCTTCGGTGGGCAGCTCCAAACGTTGCGCGCGCAGGGCGACTTGTTGGGCGGATTCTTCGCCGGAAACGTACAGCACTTTGCGGTTTTGCGCCATTTTGGCGATGGTTTGCAACAACAGCGTAGATTTGCCGATGCCGGGGTCGCCGCCGAGCAGGATGACCGCGCCATCGACCAAACCGCCGCCCAATACGCGGTCGAGTTCGCCCATGCCGGTCGGATTGCGCGGCACTTCGGTGGCAGTCACGGCGGAGAGGGATTGGACGGTCGAGGTATCCGCCGCCCAAGATTGGAAGCGGGCGTTTTTCGGTTCGGGCGCGGCTAGGCTTTCCTGAAGCGTGTTCCACTCGCCGCAATGCGGGCATTTGCCTTGCCATTTCGGGGAAGTGCCGCCGCATTCGGTACATTGGTAGATGGTTTTGGGGGCTTTTGCCATGGTGTTTTCCCTGTGGAATATTTGATGTGTGAAAAGGTCGTCTGAAAACAATCATATCGTTTTCAGACGACCTTTTTTATTGAGAAATAACAGGCTTATTTTTTGCTGTCTTTATCTGCATCTTTTTTCGGTGCAGGTTTTTTCGCTGCCAAACCCAAAGATTTTTGCCATTCGGCTGGATTTTTCACTAAGTCCAAGGCTTTGCGGAGCTGATCGTCTTTGGCCGGATTTGGAATGCGGCGGCTGGAGATGTCTTCATCTTTGTCTTTTTTGGACTTGTCTTTATCGGCTTTGGTTTCTGAGTTGGCAGGCGTTTCAGTGCTGCTGTTGACGTCTTGGCCGCCCAACGGATTGCCGATATGGCCGACCAAATCGGCTTCGCGGCTTTCAAAGGCGCGGTCTTTGTCTTTGACTTCAACGTCAGGAACAATGCCTTGTGCTTGAATCGAGCGGTCGTTTGGCGTGTAGTAAAGGGCGGTGGTCAGTTTGACTGCGCTGCCGCCGGAAAGCGGAATCAGGGTTTGCACTGAGCCTTTGCCGAAACTTTGTGTGCCGACGACGACGGCGCGTTTGTGGTCTTGCAATGCGCCGGCAACGATTTCGGAGGCAGAGGCCGAGCCTGCGTTAATCAGGACGGTCATCGGAATGGTTTTCAGCTCGGCAGGCAATCCGGCCAACGGGTCTTTGCCACTGGTGGTGATGTAGTCTTCGGCAGTTGCTTTGAGTACCATGCCTTCTTTTTTGTTGCGGCCTTTGGTGCTGACAACGGTTACATCAGGTTGCAGGAAGGCTGCGGATACGCCGACTGCACCGTTGAGCAGGCCGCCCGGGTCGTCGCGCAAGTCGAGGATGATGCCTTTGAGCGGACCTTTGTTTTCTTTGACAAGGGCTTGTGCGGCTTCGTTGAGTGCGGCAACAGTGCGCTCTTGGAATTGGGAGACGCGGATGTAGCCGTAGTCTTTTTCAAGCAGATGATGGCGCACGCTTTTGACTTTGATGATGGCGCGGGTCAGGTTGACGACGATGGGTTTATCGGCATTTTTGCGTGAAAGGGTCAGGGTGATTTTGGTACCCGGTTTGCCGCGCATTTTTTTGACGGCTTCGCTGACGGTCAGGCCACGCGTAGAGGTATTGTCGATTTTGACGATGAAGTCGCCGCTTTTCACACCGGCGCGTTCTGCCGGAGTGTCTTCAATCGGGGCAACGACTTTGACGAAGCCGTCTTCTTGTCCGATTTCCATGCCCAAGCCGCCGAATTCGCCGCTGGTGGATTCTTTCATTTCGGCATAGCCTTTTTTGTCCATATACTCGGAATGCGGATCGAGATCGGACACCATGCCTTTCATTGCGCCTTCAAAGAGCTCGGCATCGGGTTTGTCTTGGTAATAGTTGGCTTTGATTTGGCCGTACACTTCTGCCATGGTGCGGATGGTCTGCACGGGCAGGGCCTCGTTATCTTTTTTGTCTTTTTCGGCGGCAAAACTTTGTACACTCAGACTGAGGGCGATGCCGCTAAATGCGCCGAGAGTGTAGATTGCAACTTTTTTTAAAGTGGATTTTGTTGACATTCGTTTGACTTTCTTTTTGTGTACGGTAAGCAAAGTAGTTTTTGTTTTCTCTGAACCCGTTGACTTTATGTGATTTAAACGCTTGGAACAATAAGTTTAAGGTAAAAGTTTGTTGTTTAATGTGCTGAACAGGCGTGAAAATCGTGTTTTATTGTAGTTTATGATGAAATTCAGACGGCCTGAAGGGGAAAGCTCACTCAGGCCGTCTGAAACATCAGTTAATCCATGAAAGCGGATTCATGACTTGTCCGTTGTAGCGGACTTCAAGGTAAAGGCCGGTTTCACCCGACGGCAAAGTGCCGCTGGTGCCAATCTTACTGCCGGCATTGACGGCGTAGTTTTGGGCAATGTCGATTTCGCTCAGACCGGAGTAAATGCTGACATAGCCGTCGCCGTGGTCGAGGACGACTACTTTGCCGTAGCCTTCAAGCTCGCCGGCAAAAGTAACTGTGCCTGAGGCAATGCTGCTGACCGGAGCAGGAACAGTATTGTAGAACACGCCTTTCCAAACTTCGCCATCGCCGCGGTCTTGACCGAACAGACCTGCCAATGTGCCGTTGACCGGTTTTTTCAGACGACCTTGCATACGGCTGAAGCTGTTGGCGTTGCTGACGGTAAAGCCTTGGGTGTTGGGGGCTTGTAGTTTCATGTCTTCGTCAGTCAGCGTGGACATGGCGGCGCGTTCGGCTTCGGCTTTTTGTTGGGCGGCAGCCTGCTCTTTGCGGGCTTTTTCAGCGGCGGCCAAGCGGGCTTCGGCGGCTTTTTTACGTGCTTCAGCTTCGGCTTTGCGTTGATCGGCTTTGCGTTTTTCCAAATCTTTCAAGAGATTGTTGAGGCGTTGCTCGTTTTCTCTGTGGTTGATTTTCTTTTGCACTTCTTTGGCCATTTGCGCGTTTTGACGGCGGCTTTCAGCTTGTTCGGCGGTATTGGTTACGCCTTGTTGACGCAATGAAGCTTGAATATTGGCTTGCAGTTTTTTCAGGTAAGCCAATTCATTGTTGATTTTTTGCTCTTGCACCGCCAGCTCTTTTTGTTGTTTTTCCAAGTCTCTCATGACTTGGTCGTTGGCGTTGTTGATATAACGCGTGTAACGCAGGAAGCGGGTTTTTTGACCGGCATCGGCGTTTTTCAGGAAGAGGGCGACCGCGTTAGGCTGGCTGTTTTTATAGTTGCCGGACACAAAACGCGAAATTTGGGCGCGCGTGTTGGAAACTTCGGCTTTCAACTGGTTGGCATCGGCATTAAGTTTTTGGAATTTTTCCCATGCGTCGCGTTGTTTGCGGTTGATGCCGGAGAGGTTGTTGCGTGTTTGTTGCAGCTGTTTGAGCGTGGCATTGACATGGATAATGAAACCCTCGTTGCGTTTGGCAAAGGATTTCTTGGTTTCCATATCGTTGGCGGCGGCAGTTACGGCTGCTTTGAAATCGTTGTCGGCTGAAGAGATGGCTTTAGGCTCAACTTTAGGCTCGGCTTTTTTGTTTTGCTCTTTGGCTTTTGTGTCTTTTTTAGCGTCTTTTTTGTCTTCGACAGCTTTTTGGGCAGGCTCTTTAGCTTCGGCCTTTTTGTCTTCGGCTGTTTTTTTTCCGGGCTCTTTGGTTTTTTTGCCGTCTTTTTTATCCTCAACCGCTTTTTTAGCAGGCTCTTTGGCTTTGATTTCCTTAGGTTCTGCTTTTTTTACGGGTTCTTTAGCTTTGCTGTCTTTTTTATCTTCAACAGGTTTCTTGTCTTGTTCTTTGGCCTTGCCGGATTTTGCGGCTGTGGCTTTTTTGTCTTTTGCCGTTTCTTTAGGCTCTTCGGCTTTGCGGCTGGACTTTTTATTGTCGGCAGCGGCTTCGGCGACTTTAGCCGTTTTGTTTTTGGCTGAAGCGCGTTCGTTTTTGTCGGCGGTTTCCTTCTCTTTGGCAGCTTTGGCTTTAACCGCTTTTTTGTTTTCCTCTTTTTCTTTTACCGCTTGTTTTTTTGAGGTTTCTTTTTTTACATCTGCCTTAGCGGCTTCTTTCTCTTTTTTTACGGGCGCAGCCTTTTTGACAGTGGCCGCTTTTTCTTTCGGCGCGTCTTTGGCAGCATAGGTTGGCAGGGAGAAACTGAGCAACAGGGCGAGAATGAGGGGTTTGTAACGCATGGTTCGATCTTGCTATCAAAGTAGGAACAATAGGACGGATTATACTGTCTGTCAGGCCGTCTGAAAATAATATCGGGTTGCAATATGGACGAACGGTCTTATATAGTAACGATAGAGTGGGCGGACGGGGTTTAGTCTGCCTGGAAACTGACAGTCTGCATCGACAGGATATTATGAAAAAATATTTATTAGTAGTGTTGGGTGCCATGGTTTTGGCGGCTTGCGGTGACAATACCGATAAAATCGGACGCGCCAGTACGGTGTTTAATATGCTGGTTAAAAACGACCGTATCGAAGTGGAAGGTTTTGACGATCCTGATGTGCAGGGGGTTGCCTGTTATATTTCGTACGCGAAAAAAGGCGGTTTGAAAGAAACGGTCAATCTGGAAGAAGATGCCAGCGACGCATCAGTTTCCTGCGTGCAAAGTGCGGAAGTCATCCGTTATAACGAGGCTGCGGTTTTGAAACCGCGACAAGTGTTCAAACGCAGTGCCAGCATAGCATTTAAGAGCCAACAGATTATCCGCTACTACGATCCGAAACGTAAGTCTTTCGCTTATTTGGTGTACAGCGATAAAATCGTTCAAGGTTCGCCGAAAAACTCTTTGAGCGCGGTATCGTGTTTTGCCCATGCGAAAACCGATACGCCGGTACCGGCAGGCGGCGCAGTTTACGGTGCGTGCGTGGTGGATGCGCCGGTTACCGACGGACAAAAATAATAAAATCAGCTTATAGATATTAAGAAGAATATGAATTTAGCCAACCATTTCCTGATTGCCATGCCTCATATGGACGATCCGTTTTTTACGGATACGGTCATTTATGTGTGCGAACACGATGAAGAAGGTGCGCTGGGCATCATCATCAACAAGCCTTCGCCGATTACCATGGACATGATTTTCGCCGCCGCCGACCGCAATATCCCGTTGCGCCTGCAACATGAAAACGTGATGATGGGCGGGCCGGTTCAGATTGAGCGCGGCTATGTCGTGCATACGCCGATCGGCCGCTGGCAAAACAGTATGGTGGTAACCGATAACGTCGCGCTGACTTCTTCGCGCGATGTGATTGAAAACTTGTCTAAAGAAGGTGCGGTGGACAAGGCTTTGATCAGCATTGGTTATTCAAAATGGGGCAAAGGGCAGTTGGAGCGCGAGCTGGCAGAAAATGTTTGGCTGACCGTCCCTGCGGACGAGCATATTCTTTTTGATGTGCCTTACGAACTCCGTTATGCCGCCGCTTTTGAAAAATTGGGGGTCAATCCGAACGCCTTGGTTTCAGGAGTCGGTCATGCCTGATGCACCCAAAGGCACGGTTTTGGCCTTTGACTTCGGCGAGGCGCGTATCGGCGTGGCGCAGGGCGATGCCGAGTTGGGTATGACTCATCCGCTGGCGACGGTAACCGGCAACAGCAATGATGAGAAATTTGAGGCCATTGCCAAGATGGTCAAAGAATGGCAACCCAAGTATTTTGTGGTCGGCCTGCCGACGCATACCGACGGTACGGAACATGAGCTGACCCGTTTGAGCCGCAAGTTTGGCCGCCGTTTGCACGGACGTTTTAATTTGCCGGTTTATTGGGTGGACGAAAGGATGTCTTCCCTATACGCGGAAAGCCTGCTTGCTGAAGCCCAAGTATTCGGCCGAAAACAAAAATCCGTACTTGACCAAGTAGCGGCGCAGGCGATTTTGCAAGGGTTTTTTGAAGGTGGCGCGGCCGAGTATTTCAATGGCCGCGAAGAATAGCATTATTCCTTATAAAGGCCGTCTGAAACTTGGTTTCAGACGGCCTTTGTTTTGTTACGGCTTTGGGATAAAAGAAGTTTAGTTTGGTTAAGCCTGATTTTTTTCAGTGCAAATTTTGCTACACTCCGTTTTCTTTTTTAGACACAAATACAAGGAAAAAGTCATGGCACTCATGGACAATCTTTTGAATGCGGCTACCCAAATGTTGGGTGGCAACAGCGGAAACGGCGCACAAGGTTCTCTGACCGATATGGCGATGGATTTGGTGAAACAACAAGGTGGTGTAGGAAACCTGATCAACCAACTGCAACAAGGCGGTTTGGGCGATGCCCTGAGCAGCTGGGTTTCCAACCAATCCAGCAACCTGCCAGTGTCCGGCAGCGACCTGCAAAATGCTTTGGGCAGCGATACGGTAAACCAAATCGCGCAAAAATTCGGTGTGGATGCCGGTCAAGCAGGCGATTTGTTGGCAAAAGTGTTGCCAGACTTGGTCGATAAAGCCACACCTAACGGCACGGCTCAAGATGCGGATGGCTTCGGCTTGGACGACATTGCTTCTATGCTGCTGAAAAACTTTATGAAATAATGAGTTGAATCATTTGATAAGGCCGTCTGAATCCGTTCAGACGGCCTTATAACTTTTGGTTCGCGGTAAATAACCAATAAGTCTTTTTCTGATGGAGGCGGATGGCTTATGATGGTCGCTTCATTTCACCAGATAAGAAGGTTATATACATGTCCCGCTTGACCATACACACAGTTGAAACCGCTCCCGAAGCTGCTAAACCACGCATTGAAGCCGTATTGAAAAACAACGGCTTTATTCCTAACCTGATCGGCGTTTTGGCCAATGCGCCTGAAGCTTTGGCGTTTTATCAAGAAGTTGGCAAGCTGAATGCGGCCAACAGCCTGACTGACGGCGAAGTTGAAGTTGTCCAAATCATCGCCGCCCGTACCAACGAATGCGGTTTCTGCGTTGCCGGCCACACCAAACTGGCTACCCTGAAAAAACTGCTGTCTGAACAATCTATCAAAGCTGCACGCGCGTTGGCTGCAGGCGAGTTTGACGATGCCAAACTGGGTGCTTTGGCAACATTCACCCAAGCCGTTATGGCGAAAAAAGGCGCGGTATCCGACGACGAGCTGAAAGCATTCTTCGATGCCGGTTACAACCAACAGCAAGCCGTTGAAGTAGTTATGGGCGTTGCTTTGGCAACCTTGTGTAACTACGTCAACAACCTTGCCAAAACTGAAATCAACCCTGAATTGCAGGCATTTGCCTAATCTCATCAAAGGCCGTCTGAAAATTCAGACGGCCTTTTAGCAAAAAGCAAGGGATATCCTTGTTGCCAAGAATAATTCATGAGTAGAACCATCTACGCTTCAAACCTTATTCAGAGGAAAAAATCATGACACACGAAGCTTTACTGAACAATGTTGCCGCACTCGTTAAAAGCAAGCTGAAACCATTGGTGGACGACATCGACCGCAAAGGCCTGTATCCGAAAGAATTTATGCTGGAATTGGGCAAAATCGGCGGTTTTGCTGCGACCGGTACGGTTGAAGAAGGTGGTAACGGTTTGGGTTTGGCAACGCAAATCGCCGTATTGCGCGAAATCGGTAAAGAATGCGGCGCGACTTCGTTCAGTGCATGGTGTCAGGCGGCTTGCGCGTGGTATCTGCATCAATCCCCCAACCAAGCGGTTAAAGACAAATATTTGGCTGATATTCTGCAGGGCAAAGTTTTGGCCGGTACGGGCATGTCCAATACCGTCAAACACCTTGCTGGTATCGAAAAACACAACCTGCAAGCCGAGCGCGTCGAAGGCGGCTACAAAATCAACGGCGCTTTACCTTGGGTATCCAATATCGGCGAAGACCATATTTGGGCGAATACCGCCCAAGTCGGCGACAGCTATGTGATGTTTATCACCGGCGGTCAATGGGAAGGCGTTACCCTGCAAGATTGCCCTGAGTTCTGTGGTTTGGAAGGTACGCGCACTTACAGCCTGAATTTTAAAGACGTGTTTATTCCCGATGAAGATGTGATTGCTGCGCCTGAGCAGTTCCAGTCTTATATCCCGACCATTAAAGCCGGTTTCATCTTGCTGCAAATGGGTATTGGCGCCGGTGTGATTGACGGTGCGCTCGGCATTATCCGCATGGCCAATGTGGTGAACGCAGAAGTGAACGCTTACCTCGACCACAGCTACGATGATTTGAAAGCTGCGTTGGACGGCGCATGGGCAGAAACCGAACGCCTTGCCGATGATGCGTGGAACAACAAACCTGACACGCTGGCAACCTTGAAACTGCGTGAAGCGGCTGCCGTATTGGCATTGAACGCCACTCAATCTGCCGCATTGCATGCAGGCGCGAAAGGTTATCTGATGCGCAGCCCGGCACAACGCCGCGTCCGCGAGGCCATGTTTGTCGCCATCGTAACACCGGCCATCAAACACCTGCGTAAAGAAATCGCCGCTTTGGAAGCAGCTCAATAAATTCAAAATATCAACAATAAAACACACAAAAGGCCGTCTGAAAATACGGTTTCAGACGGCCTTTCAAAAT
>NZ_CATNVN010000020.1:0-17951 GCF_951230505.1 uncultured Neisseria sp. | reverse complement strand
CTGGCATTGGACAAAAACTACCGCCTCGACAATATCCCCTGCCCTTACCTGCCCAATGCCTACATCAATACGGCACACGGCACGCGCGGCCTGGCGACAGCCCCCATCTGCGCCGCCGCCATTGCGGCCGAAATACTCGGCTTGCCCCATCCGCTATCGCAAAGGCTGAGAACCGCGCTACACCCCAACCGCGCCATCATCCGCGCGATTGTTCGGCAGCAGCCGTTGTTATCCGTTTAAAGATTTCGTTTTAAATAAAAAAGGCCGTCTGAAAGTCATCAAAACTTTCAGACGGCCTTTAGCTATCCGTTAACTTAGCTATCCGTTAACTGCCTAGAATTTCCATTCCAGCGATACAGCGTAATTACGGCCTGGGGCGCGATAGCGGTCTAAGCCTTTGCCATCGCGGTCAACCCCGTTGGTGGTGCTGTAGCTGTACAGGCCGCGCAGGGAGTCCCAAGTGGTGTATTTGCGGTTGAACATATTGTACACGCCGGCACGCAAAGTCAGGTTTTTAGCCGGTTTGTAGAAGCCGTACATATCAAACACATAAGCCGATTTGTTCAGCCATGGATAATCCACTACTTTTTCTTGCAAAGGCGTACCCCAACCGTTGTTTTCAAACACGGTATATTGAGCGTCTTTGGCTTTTTTCGCACCCAAATAAGTCAGGCGGGAGAACACACCCCATTTTTCGCTCGGGCTTTCGTAATCGACACCGGCAATCACTTTCAGAGGCTGAGTGGACAGCAGGCTGTTGTTGCCTGACAGTTTGCTCTTCGCGTAACCGACAGAACCAAACAATTTCCAGCCTTCAGGTACAAAAGAAACCACTTGACCTAAATTCAGACGGCCTGTCAGCTCAAGACCACGGATTCGGGCCTTGTCGATGTTTTGCATCTGCCATTCCAGTTTTTCGGAATAAGGATTGCTACAAATACCATAGTAGTAATTCATCTGAGTACAGCCGACATCGCCACTGGTGGTCAGCTTCTGCTCTTCAGACAAGAAGTTGCGGTAATTGCTTTGATACAGGTTGGCATCCAAAGTACCTTTTTCGCTGCGGCCTTGCAGAGAAAGGGTATGGGTGGTGCTGCGCTCGGCTTTCAGGTTCGGATTAGGCAACCAGGTACCTGAGCCGTGGTTGTAAGTGAAATACACTTCAGACGCATTCGGCACGCGGAAACCGGAAGTTACATCGTAACCCAAACGCCATGTCTGACTCAGCTGTGCAGCCAAGCCGACAAAACCGCTCCAGCCTTTATAAGTGTTGGCTGCAGGTGGTGTTTTGTCACAAGCATGACACTCGGCATTCAGTTGCTGCGGTGTCATTTTGGTGTAGTCGTAACGGATACCTGCGCGGCTGCTGAACACGTCGTTCCATTGGATTTGGTCAGACAGCGAGAAACCGTAGTTGTTGGTTTTCACTGGATGCTGAATCGTGCTGGACGTGCGTAAAATACGGCCGCTGAAGTAGTAGTCGTCGCGGTTTAAGTTTTCAAACTCACGCTGGCTGGCAAAAGTTTTAAACGACAAGCGATGTTGGCCGCCCATTTGCAACGGTTGGCTGTCCATACGCAATGTAATGCGTTTGAAGGTTGTATCCATGCTGCGGTTGTAGATTTCGTCCAAATCCTTCTGATTGTAGTTGCGCGTCCAGGTAGAATAATCCATCGGGAACGAGCCTTTGTTGTTAACCGCCGCTACTTTGGTTTTCTGATAATCGAAGTCCGCTTTCACCATAGACAACCAGTTGGATTCCGGCGTCCATTCGTAAAACAGGTTGGCATTGCGCCGTCTGTTTACGTCATCGGCTTCGCGCCAAGAAGAAGCGGTCAGGTTATAAGACTCTTCGATCGTGTAATTGTGGCCCTGCTGACCGTTGAGAGATGCGCCGATACGATGGTTGTCGTTGATTTGGTAAGCAATCTTACCCAAGAAACTGTGGTATTTATGTTTGGACGGGTCAGGAATACCGCGCGCAGAACCACGAATATTCGCTCCGCTGCCGGCGCCCTCTACCGGATAACCACGCTCGCCCGCGCTTTCAGTCTCATGGCCGCGACGTTGCGAATACAGCAAAGCAGCATCCACGCGGTCGTTGTTCAAACCGAACCCAAGTGTATTTGTCCATTCGCGGTTGCGGCTGCTGTAACCGTTTTTCATCATCACGCCGAACTGACGCTCAGGCAACAGCAAATCATGACCTTGCAGGGTTTGGTAATTCACGCCGCCACCCAATGCACCGCTACCGGTATTGAAAGAGTCTGCGCCCTTCACGATTTCGATGTTGCGCACGAGTTCGGGGTCGATAGACAGACGCGAGCTGTTGAAGTTGCCATAACGGGCATACAGCGAGTTTTCTTCGGAATCAGGCAGGTTTACACCGTCAATGCTGACGCCGACACGGTTGCCTTCCACGCCGCGTACGGCAAAGCCTTTTTGATGGCGGCCACTGTCGCTCAAGCCAACGTCGGTGGAATAACGTACCAAGTCTTTGTTGTCACGTACCATTTCTTGTTGGATACGGCCAAGGTTGACACGTTCCACGGCCGCAGGCGCATTGCGCTGGCCTTTAACGCGGACTTCTTTTATTTCTGCTTTAACGGGTGTGGTTTCGGTTGCAGCTTCATCCGCTGCCAAGACTGAATTGCCGAAAATACTGCCGACCAGCGCGGCAATAGGGAGCATTTGTAATGGTTTCATATTATCAACTCAAGATGTAATGGATTGTTCATCCATCAGTTAATGCATAAAAAATTTCTGATAATCATTAATGATTAATAAGACAGCAACCCGTTCAAACAAAACTTTGTAGTGTAATTAAAGGTCTCTGCAAACATCTACGCCGAGACCTTGTCTGTTTGATTTAATTATTTTTTAGAGTCTGTGCGGCGTCATACCTTCAGGTGCTTCCGCACCTTCCGGTAAACCGAAGGTTTCACGCAGAATCACTTTATAGAATTCAAAAGCTTCGCGCGCGCCTTGAATGGCTTCCGCTTCAGCTTCCGGAGTCAAGTTCAAAGCATTCAGATGCTCGACAAAAGCGCGCCAGTGTTTGCCGCGGCCGTTCGGATGAGGAGCCAGGTGGCGTGCGCCAAATTCGCCGGTGTATTCGAGTTTTTGAGCGTGTTTGAACAAGAATGCCGCGCCCAAATTAGAACCTTCGGCGCAATACAGCCAGCCGATGGCTTTATTACCGGTTTCGTGTGGCAATTCTTTGTCAAATTTGTAAGGCTCTTCGCCCAAGTCTTTCAAGTCTTGAGTCACGGCATCGTAACGCGCCATGTATTCAAGCTCTGGAATGGCTTTGTTCAATTCGGCATCTTTATAGATGTGATCGACGGCCTTATGGAAAACAGATTGAAGTTTCAAGAATTTGATGTAGTTTTCTTTGCTGGAAAAAGGCTGAACGGACATAACCAAGTTATCAACGCTGTCGTGCGTTGTCGTGGTTTGCTCTTTCAAGCGTTTGGCGAAAGTCAGCTCTTGTGTTTCACTCATGATGTTTCCTTTGAATTAAGAGACTAATGGTTTCAGACGGCCTTTATAGTTAAAAATACCGTCTAATTTGAAAAGAATCGTTTTAAAAACAAAGAAGATAATTTTTAACCTGCTTCAGATTCGTTGACCGCGTACCTTCCACAGATCTACAAGACTCATCGTGTTTTTAAATATTGAGAATATATATTATTTTTAATATAATAACAATAAACCAAACTAAGACCTATTAATAAAATTTAACAGCCCATAGCAATAACCTTCTAAACCCTTTTCAAACTTTTCAGACGGCCCAAACCTTATTAAGCAGCCGCCATTCAATCAAATATCGACCTAAATTTGGGCTATCCTTCTGTTTTCCTTTATAATGCGACATTCTTTGCACCTTCTTTACCCCCTGCCGAACCATGAAACGGATTCCTGCCTACCATCGCTGGTGGCGCTACAAGTCTTATCTTCCTGATGCGACGCTGCCTGCACATACGGTGGAATGCCCGGATTGCGGCTGCCGTATGGATATTCCGCGCCTGCGTCAGGGACAGGAAGCGCATTGTCCGGTGTGCAACCATGAAATTGTGGAGGTGGAAAACAATCCGTATATCGCGCCGATCGCCTATGCGCTGACAACCTTGATTCTGATGGCGTTCGCGTACAATATGGTGTATATCCGCGTCGATTTATTCGGCGTGACATCGATTTTGTCGTTGCCGCAAATGATGCGGCTTTTGATTTCGCTGGATTACGGTTTTCTGGCGGAAGTGATGTTTATCCTCACCTTCGGCGCGCCTTTACTGTTTTTACTGCTCTGCCTTTATGTTTATACGGCCTTGATACGCGAAAAAGCCTACCCTGCGCTGCGCTTTGCAACGCGTGTATTAGTACGGCTGCGCCATTGGATTATGGTGGATGTGTTTTTTATTTCCACTTTGGTGGCGTATATCAAGCTCTCGTCCGTTGCTACAGTAGAGTTCGGCTCGGCGTTTTATCTGATGTTTCCGTTGTCGGTCATGCTGATTCGGACTTCGGTATCGATTCCGCAGCATTGGGTTTATTATAAGATTCACCGTTTAACCGGAGGCCATGCGGTTCAGACGGCCACTGAAGACAAAATCTGTTGCAGCCGCTGCCTGTATTTCCGCGATAAAGACGAGCAGCCTTGCGGCGTATGCGGCGCAGACTTATACCGCCGCCGCCCGAAAAGCCTGAGCATTTCGCTGGCGTTTTTAATGGCGGCGTTTATCCTGTATTTCCCTGCCAACATCCTGCCGATTATGATTTCGTCAAATCCGACAGCTTTGGAGATCAACACGATTTTCAACGGCATTGTTTATATGTGGAACGACGGCGACCGATTGATTGCCGTGATTATCTTTAGTGCCAGTATTATGCTGCCGGTTTTGAAGATTATTGCGATGGCGGTTTTGATTTATTCTGCATACTTCAAACCCGTGATGAGCGCGGACAAGATGTCGGTTTTGTATCGGATTACCGAATCCATCGGCCGCTGGTCGATGATTGATATTTTTGTGATTATTATTTTGATGAGCTCGTTCCACACCAATATGGCGCGCATCGTGCCGGGTGGTGCGGCGATTTACTTCTGCCTGGTCGTTATTTTGACCATGCTTTCGGCCTATTATTTCGATCCCCGTCTGATTTGGGACAAGCAACAGCAGCTTTCAGACGGCCTTGATTCTGACCAGACCTTAAAACAATGAAAAAACACGATTCTTCACCCAATTATCACGCCCCGGCGCGTGTCAAGAAAACCAATGTCTTCACGTCTATCGTGTGGCTGATTCCACTGATTGCGCTGATTGCCGGCGGCTGGCTTTTGGTTAAAGACATCCGCAACCGTGGCCCTGTCGTTACGCTGTTGATGGACAGCGCCGAAGGCATCGAAGTCAACAACACCGTTATTAAGGTGTTGAACGTCGATGTCGGACGCGTTACCCGCATCAAATTGCGCGACGACCAAAAAGGCGTGGAAGTCACGGCCCAACTCAGCGCCGACGCCAAAGACCTTATCCGCAGCGATACCCAATTTTGGGTGGTCAAACCGCGTATTGACCAAAGCGGCGTTACCGGCTTGGGAACCTTGCTTTCCGGCTCATATATTGCATTTACACCGGGCAAAAGCCAAGAAACCAAAGATGTATTTGTCGTGCAAGAAATTCCGCCGATTGCCGCCATCGGTCAAAGCGGCCTGCGCCTGAATTTGATCGGCAAAAACGACCGCATCCTCAACGTCAGCAGCCCTGTTTTGTATGAAAATTTTATGGTCGGTCAAGTAGAAAGCGCGCATTTCGACCCGTCCGACCAAAGCGTGCATTACACCATTTTCATCCAAAGCCCCAACGACAAACTGATTAATTCCACCAGCCGTTTCTGGCTAGAAAGCGGCATTAATATCGAAACCACAGGCAGCGGTGTCAAACTTAACTCAGCCCCTCTGCCTGCCCTGCTGTCCGGCGCAATTTCCTTTGACTCGCCCAAAACAAGCAACAGCAAAAACGTCAAAAGCGAAGACAGCTTCACGCTTTACGACAGCCGCAGCGAAGTCGCCAACCTGCCTGACGACCGCTCGCTGTATTACACCGCGTTTTTCAAACAATCCGTACGCGGCTTGTCTGCCGGTTCGCCTGTCGAATACAAAGGCCTGAATGTCGGCGTGGTTTCCGATGTCCCTTATTTCGACCGCAATGATAGCTTGCATTTGTTTGAAAACGGTTGGATTCCTGTGCGTATCCGCATCGAGCCTTCCCGCTTGGAAATCAATGCCGACGAACAAAGCAAAGAACATTGGAAACAACAATTTCAGACGGCCTTAAACAAAGGCCTTACCGCCACCATCTCCAGCAACAACCTGCTGACCGGCAGCAAAATGATTGAGTTGAACGATCAGCCTTCTGCCTCGCCTAAGCTGCGACCGCATACCGTTTATGCAGGCGATACCGTTATCGCAACCCAAGGCGGCGGTTTGGACGATTTGCAGGCAAAAGTGGCCGACTTATTAGACAAGTTCAATAACCTGCCATTGGATAAAACCGTTGCCGGCTTGAACGGTTCGCTTGCCGAACTCAAGTCCACACTCAAATCTGCCAATGCCGCTTTAAGCTCCATCGACAAACTGGTCGGCAAACCGCAAACACAAAACATTCCGAACGAGTTGAACCAAACCCTGAAAGAATTGCGTCAAACCCTGCAAGGCGTATCGCCTCAATCGCCTATCTACGGCGACGTACAAAATACGCTGCAAAGTTTGGACAAAACCTTAAAAGACGTTCAACCCGTGATTAATACTTTGAAAGAAAAACCCAATGCGCTGATTTTCAACAGCAACAGCAAAGACCCTATCCCGAAAGGAAGCCGATAATGCGCCTCTTCCCGATTGCCGCCGCCCTGACGCTTGCCGCCTGCGGCACCGCGCAAAGCACACAATATTTCGTCCTGCCCGACAGCCAGTACATCCATCCGGCTGCACAAGGCAACGAGATCGCGGTCAAAGTCAACCTTGCCGAACCGCTTGCCAACGGCGGCCTCATTTACCAAACTGATGCCTATCATGTGAATCTGGCGAAAAACCACCTTTGGGCGGCTCCGCTCGATGGTGCATTGGCGGCAAACCTCAGCAACAAGCTCAACCGCCTCAATCCGCATCGCACCTTTGTGCCTGCTTCACGTAGCCAAAGCAGCCAAACCCTGAAAGTCTATATCGAAGCCTTCCAAGGCAGCTATCAGGGGCAGACCACCATCAGCGGTTATGCACAATGGCCGGACGGACGCAGCAAACCGTTTAACGCCATCACGCCGCAACAAGGTGACGGCTATACCGCCATGCTCGAATCGTTGGAAAACGGTTTGTCACAGGTTGCCGAAATGATTGCCTATTAAACCCAAAGGCCGTCTGAAAAAACTTTCAGACGGCCTTTTTCATGTTTCAAACATTCATTACAACGCGCGGTCAAAATACAAAGCCACTCCGGAACGCTCGCTCATCGCCAACAAATAATCCATCAATTTTTGCGGCCATTGAATACCGCGTACAACGGTCAGGTTGCGCAAAATAGGGAACGTCAGGATATCTTCCAAACTGATTTCACCGCCCAAGCCCTCGCCTTCGCATACCAGCGCTTCCAGCTCAGCCAAATCTTGATGCAGACGCTCCAGATATTGCGCCGTTTTGTTCAGATTAGTCTCGAAATTGCCGATACTTTTCTCTTTTTTGTCGATAAAGTATTTTTTCGCTTCATCGGTCTCAAATTCGGGCAGGCCGATTTTGACCATGCGCGGCTGTACCAATTTGTTATTGTATTCGCCCACTTTATCCAACCAAGCCTGAACTTCTGGACGAACTTCTTCTTTCAGACGGCCTTGATCGATATAGCGGACAATATCCAAACTTTCACCCATAAACGAACCGTCTTCTTTTTGCAAAATCGGCACTTGTTTTGAGCCAATCATGCCAATCGGCGTAGCTTCGTCATCGTTCGCCAAGACGACCTCTTCCACCGCCACATCGCGCAAGCCGAAAATCATCCTTGCACGAACACAAAACGGGCAATGGTCGTAAATATACAGCTTCATCGAAATACTCCTTAAAAATTTCAAAACGGTTAACCATAACACCCAAGGCCGTCTGAAACAAGGTGTCCTGAAACATAGTGCCGCATTCGCATACAAATCTAGGGCTGTCGACAATAAACTGTTACAATGGCAACGTTTTTATCAAAAAGAAAAAACGCACGCCATGACCACTATTCGCCAAACGCCCCAAACATCGAGTGCAACGCTGGAAGGCCTCCTCGCTTGGTTCGACGGCTATGTTGCCGCGCTGCCCGATTCCGATAAAAACCTGATTCAGACGGCCTTTGACTTAGCTAAAGAACATTACCCCGCCGATGCACTAACGACTTACGGCGAGCCATTGCTGGAACATTTTCTCGGCTCGATGCAAATCGTCAGCGAACTCGACCTCTTGCCTGATGCCGTGGCCGCTACGATTTTGTCCGACATCGGCAAATACGTTCCCACTTGGCACGAATTGGTTGCCGAACGCTGCAACAGCACCGTTTGCGAACTGGTCAAAGGTGTGGACGAAGTGCAGAAACTGACCCAATTCGCCCGCGTGGACAGCCTTGCCACACCGGAAGAACGCAGCCAACAGGCCGAAACCATGCGCAAAATGCTGTTGGCGATGGTTACCGACATCCGCGTCGTCCTGATCAAACTGGCGATGCGCACGCGCACCCTGCAATTCTTAAGCAACGTTCCCGACAATCCTGAAAAGCGCGCCGTTGCCAAAGAAACCCTCGACATTTTTGCCCCGCTCGCCAACCGCTTGGGCGTGTGGCAACTCAAATGGCAGCTCGAAGATTTGGGCTTCCGCCATCAAGAGCCGGAAAAATACCGTGAAATCGCCCTGCTTTTGGACGAAAAACGCACCGAGCGCCTCGAATACATCGAAAACTTCCTCAATATCCTGCGTACGGAACTGAAAAAATACAATATTCATTTTGAAGTCGCCGGAAGACCGAAGCACATCTATTCCATTTACAAAAAAATGGTGAAGAAAAAGCTCACTTTCGACGGCCTGTTCGACATCCGTGCCGTACGGATTTTAGTGGACACCATTCCCGAGTGTTACACCACGCTGGGCATTGTCCACAGCCTCTGGCAGCCGATTCCGGGCGAGTTTGACGACTATATCGCCAACCCGAAAGGCAACGGCTATAAAAGTTTGCACACCGTTATCGTCGGCCCGGAAGACAAAGGCGTGGAAGTCCAAATCCGCACCTTCGATATGCACCAATTCAACGAATTCGGTGTTGCCGCCCACTGGCGTTATAAAGAAGGTGGCAAGGGTGATTCCGCCTACGAACAGAAAATCGCTTGGTTGCGCCAACTCTTGGACTGGCGCGAAAACATGGCCGAAAGCGGCAAAGAAGACCTTGCCGCCGCCTTTAAAACCGAGCTGTTCAACGACACGATTTACGTTTTGACCCCGCACGGCAAAGTCCTCTCCCTGCCTACGGGCGCCACCCCCATCGACTTTGCCTATGCCCTGCACAGCAGCGTAGGCGACCGTTGCCGCGGCGCAAAAGTCGAAGGACAAATCGTGCCGCTGTCAACGCCGTTGGAAAACGGTCAACGCGTTGAAATCATTACCGCCAAAGAGGGGAACCCTTCCGTCAACTGGCTCTATGAAGGCTGGGTCAAATCCAACCGCGCCATCAGTAAAATCCGTGCCTACATCCGCCAGCAAAATGCGGATACCGTGCGCGAAGAAGGCCGCGCCCAGTTGGACAAACAGTTGTCAAAAATCTTCCCCAAACCCAATCTGCAAGCATTGGCGGAAAAACTCGGCTTCAAAAAAACCGATGAACTTTATACAGCCATCGGTCAGGGCGAAGTTTCCAACCGCGCCATCCACAAAGCCTGCGGCGCGCTGAATGAACCGCCTCCTGTACCGATTGATGAAACCAATATCGTCAAGCAGTCCAAAATCAAAAAAGGCGGCAAAAACGGCATTTTGATTGACGGCGAAGACGGCCTGATGACCACACTTGCCAAATGCTGCAAACCGGCACCTCCTGACGATATTGTGGGCTTTGTTACGCGCGACCGCGGTATTTCCGTCCACCGCAATACCTGCCCTTCTTTCCGCCACCTTGCCGAGCAGGCTCCGGAAAAAGTCTTGAATGCAAGCTGGGCAGCCTTGCAAGAAGGACAAGTATTTGCCGTCGATGTTGAAATCCGCGCCCAAGACCGCTCCGGTTTGCTGCGCGACGTTTCGGATGCGCTGGCGCGTCATAAACTCAACGTTACCGCGGTGCAAACCCAATCGCGCGATTTGGAAGCCAGCATGCGCTTTACCCTTGAAGTCCGCCAAGTCAACGACCTGCCGCGCGTATTAGCTAGTCTGGGCGACATCAAAGGCGTTTTAAGCGTAACGCGCTTATAATTCCCATTCCCCCATCTAAAGGCCGTCTGAAAGTATTGCTTTCAGACAGCCTTTCACATATCGGCTGCCAATATATAACCTACGCTTCTATCCTTACAATCAGCCGTTATTTCCTGTCCGCCATATTCTCAGGCAAACTCGCCATCCGTATGATAAAGAAAGATATTTTTATTCTTATATTAACCTTAAGGAAACTTCATGGATACACGAGACCTGTTCCCTCATGAAATTTTGCAGGACGCCATCGGCAAGAGTTGCGCCAAATCTGAATTCAGCATCAAAATGTTGGTGATTTTGAGTTTCTTAGGCGGCGGTTATGTCGGCTTCGGCTATCTTGCCTGCCTGCGCGTCATCAGCGGCATTCCAGCCGAATGGAACGGCCTGGCCGCCCTTTTGGGCGCATCCGTGTTCCCTATCGCACTGATTTGTATCTTAATCGGCGGCGGCGAGTTGGCAACAGGCAATATGATGATTATGGCTTTGGGCAGATTAACCGGCCGTGTCAGCACCTACAAACTGGTACGCAATTGGCTCATTGTCAGCTTGGGCAATCTGGCAGGCGCCGTTGCCATGGCCTATTTTCTCGGCCACTACGTCGGCCTTGCCGAAGGACCGGCCACAGCGAAAACCATTGCCATTGCCGAAGCTAAAGTCAATATGGACTTCGGCCGCGCATTCGTTTCTGCCATCGCATGTAACTGGATGGTGTGTATGGGCATCTGGTTTTACTTCGGCGCACGCCATACTTCAGGACGAATCTTAGCCATGTGGTTCCCGGTTATGATCTTCGTATTAATCGGCTTTCAACACTTTGTTGCCAATATGTTCATCATTCCGGCCGGCATTTGGGCGGGCGCAAACGTCAGTTGGGGTCAATTTTTCTACAACATGATTCCCGTTTTCTTAGGCAACGTCCTGGGCGGGTCATCCTTTGTCGCAGCCTCTTATCTCTTTGCTTACAAACACTTACTAAAAGACGATTTTTCTATTTAATGTAGTCTTTTTTTCTAAAAACCCCGTATCTACCCGACACAGATACGGGGTTTCTGCACAAGGCCATCTGAAAGTCCAAGTCGTTTAATTACTTTTTCTCTTTAATCCTCAAAAAACATCAGGAAAGATAGTTTCACACACTTTCCTTCGTCATCATCGGTAAAAATTTATATATTTTTATGTTTTTAAATGACTTAGCTAAAAGGCGGCATCAATTTCGAATAAAGGCTGAGTTCTTCGCTTTGCAAAAGCGACTTTTTACGGTATGCTGGTTTAAATTATTTACAATTTAATGCATTAAAATTTCGTATTTTATTGTATTTGAAAATAATTTATCCTGTCTCTCTCGCAAAAAACAGGATTTTTAAGCTGTATTTTTATTAGAAAAAAGTTTGGGTATGAATTGCTTGCAATTTCAAACCCGTTTTAAAAGTTAGATGAGGAATAAGTACATGAATCCCATGTATATCACTTTCGCGATCTATTTGGTCGCCGTATTACTGATCGGCCTCGCCGCCTATTTTTCAACACGAAACTTCGACGACTACATTCTCGGCGGCCGCAGCTTAGGTCCGTTCGTGACCGCGATGTCTGCCGGTGCTTCCGATATGTCAGGTTGGCTTTTGATGGGTTTACCCGGTGCCATTTACCTGAGCGGTTTGAATGAAGCTTGGATTGCCATTGGTCTGATTGTGGGTGCATACCTCAACTGGCTCTTGGTTGCAGGCCGTCTGCGCGTGCATACCGAATACGCCAACAACGCACTGACGCTTCCTGACTACTTCTTCCACCGCTTCGGTGCCGGCGGTCACTTGATGAAAGTGGTTTCCGCACTGATTATCTTGTTCTTCTTCACTATTTACTGTGCTTCAGGCATCGTGGCCGGTGCTACCCTGTTCCAAAGCCTGTTCCACGGTATGTCTTACAATCAAGCCATGTGGCTGGGTGCCGGCGCAACCATCGCCTATACCTTCTTGGGTGGTTTCTTGGCCGTAAGCTGGACCGATACCCTGCAGGCTTCTTTGATGATTTTTGCATTGATCCTGACCCCTGTAATGGTGTACTTGGGCTTGGGTGGTGCAGATCAAATGAATGCCGCTATGCAACAAGTTGCCGCTTCTACCGGTAAAGAATACGGCAGCCTGTTTGCCGGTACTACTTTCATCGGCATTATCTCTACCGCCGCTTGGGGCTTGGGCTATTTCGGCCAACCACACATTTTGGCTCGTTTCATGGCTGCTGAAAGCGCTAAATCCCTGGTTTCTGCACGCCGTATCGGTATGACCTGGATGATTCTGTGTATGGCCGGTGCTGTGGCTGTCGGCTACTTCGGTATCGCTTACTTCGGCGCCAACCCTGCCCACGTTGATGAAATGAACGGCAACCACGAACGTATCTTCATCGCTTTGGCTACCCTGCTCTTCAACCCTTGGATTGCCGGTATCATCTTGAGCGCGATTCTTGCCGCCGTAATGTCCACCCTGTCTTGCCAATTGTTGGTTTGCTCCAGCGCGATTACCGAAGACTTCTACAAAGGCTTCCTGCGTAAAAAAGCACAACAAGCCGAATTGGTATGGATTGGCCGTCTGATGGTTTTGGCGATTGCCGTGATTTCCATCCTGATTGCTTCTGACCCTGAAAGCAAAGTATTGGGCTTGGTAGCTTACGCATGGGCAGGCTTTGGTGCCGCATTCGGCCCGGTTGTTATCCTGTCTGTACTGTGGAAACGCATTACTGCCTACGGCGCACTCTCCGGCATGATTGCAGGCGCGCTGACTGTGGTTGTTTGGGCTGAGTGGATCAAAAAACCTGCTTTGGCCGCACAAGAAACAGGCTTCTCTACCGTATATGAAATCGTTCCAGGCTTTATCGCTTGTACCCTCGTGATTGTTTTGGTATCTCTGATGGACAAACAACCGTCACGCGAATTGCAAGAACGTTTCGAAAAAGCAGACGCAGAATACCGCGCCTCTAAATAAGACGTTTTCAGACGGCCTGCATGATTCAGTGCAGGCCGTCTGTCTGTGTTATGAAATAAACTGTTTCAAAATAATCTGAGCCTTGTCAGAAAAAACAGCAATTTATGCGGATGCATCTTGTATCCGCATCATAATTTTATTACGATATTACTATCCTTCAGAATGCCTGTTTTAGCAGTCTTAATTCAGGCCGTCTGAAATCATGAAAAAACCTTTGGAGAACATAAATAATGTTTAACTTCGCTTTTCCAACACAAACTCCTCTGCGTCAAGCTGTAACTGATGCCTACCGCCGCGATGAAATCGAGGCCGTTCAGGATATGTTGCAACGTGCACAGATGACCGACGAAGAACGCAATGCCGCCTCCGAGCTTGCCCGTCGTTTGGTTACCCAAGTCCGCTCCAGCCGCACCAAAGCAAGCGGCGTAGATGCCTTGATGCACGAATTCTCTCTCTCCAGTGAAGAAGGTGTTGCACTGATGTGTCTGGCTGAAGCCCTGCTGCGCATTCCGGACAATGCCACCCGTGACCGCCTGATTGCCGACAAAATCTCTGAAGGCAACTGGAAAAGCCACTTGAACAACAGCCCTTCCCTCTTCGTTAACGCGGCCGCATGGGGTCTGCTGATTACCGGCAAACTGACCGCAACAAACGACAAACAGATGAGTTCCGCATTGAGCCGTCTGATCAGCAAAGGCGGCGCGCCCCTGATCCGTCAAGGTGTAAACTACGCAATGCGCCTGTTGGGCAAACAGTTCGTAACCGGCCAAACCATTGAAGAAGCGCTGCAAAACGGTAAAGAGCGCGAGAAAATGGGTTACCGCTTCTCTTTCGATATGTTGGGTGAAGCCGCATACACTGAAGAAGATGCCAACCGCTACTACAACGACTACGTTCAAGCCATTCACGCCATCGGTAAAGATGCCGCAGGCCAAGGCGTTTACGAAGGCAACGGTATTTCCGTCAAACTTTCCGCCATCCACCCACGCTACTCACGCGCCCAACACGAACGCGTTATGAGCGAACTGTTGCCACGCCTGAAAGAATTGTTCCTTTTGGGTAAAAAATACGATATCGGTATCAACATCGACGCCGAAGAAGCAAACCGTCTCGAATTGTCTTTAGACTTGATGGAAGCTTTGGTTTCCGATCCTGACTTGGCCGGCTACAAAGGTATCGGTTTCGTTGTTCAAGCCTACCAAAAACGTTGCCCGTTCGTTATCGACTATCTGATCGACCTGGCTCGCCGCAACAACCAAAAACTGATGATCCGTTTGGTTAAAGGTGCATACTGGGACAGCGAAGTGAAATGGGCTCAAGTAGACGGCATGGAAGGCTATCCGACTTACACCCGTAAAGTCCACACCGACATCTCCTACCTCGCCTGCGCACGCAAACTCTTGGATGCGCAAGATGCCGTGTTCCCACAATTTGCCACCCACAACGCCTACACTTTGGGCGCAATCTACCAAATGGGTAAAGGCAAAGACTTCGAACACCAATGTCTGCACGGCATGGGCGAAACCCTGTACGACCAAGTGGTCGGCCCGCAAAACTTAGGCCGTCGCGTACGCGTGTATGCCCCGGTCGGCACACACGAAACCCTGCTTGCCTACTTGGTACGCCGCCTGTTGGAAAACGGTGCGAACTCTTCTTTCGTGAACCAAATCGTTGACGAAAACATCAGTATCGACCGCCTGATTAAGAGTCCGTTCGACACCATCGCCGAACAAGGCATCCACCTGCATCCGGCATTGCCTCTGCCGCGCGATTTGTATGGCAAAGGCCGTCTGAACTCCCAAGGCGTCGATTTCAGCAACGAAAACGTATTGCAAAATCTGCAAGAAAAACTCAACCAAGCTTCTTCCGAAGACTTCCACGTCGCATCTATCGTCAATGGCGAAGCGCGTAACGTGGGCGAAGCGCAACCTGTCCGCAACCCTGCAGACCACAACGATGTTGTCGGCACTGTCAGCTTTGCCGATGCGGCATTGGCTCAAGAAGCTATTGGTGCAGCCGTTGCCGCCCTGCCGGAGTGGAGCGCCAAACCTGCTTCAGAACGCGCCAACTGCCTGCGCCGTTTTGCCGATTTGTTGGAACAACACACGCCTGCATTGATGATGCTGGCCGTCCGCGAAGCCGGTAAAACCCTGAACAACGCCGTTGCCGAAGTACGTGAAGCCGTTGACTTCTGCCGCTACTATGCCAACGAAGCTGAGAACACCCTGCCTAAAGATGCCAAAGCTGTCGGCGCAATCGTTGCCATCAGCCCATGGAACTTCCCATTGGCCATCTTTACCGGCGAAGTCGTTTCTGCATTGGCAGCCGGTAACACCGTTATCGCCAAACCTGCCGAACAAACCAGCCTGATTGCTACTTACGCCGTTTCCTTGATGCATCAAGCCGGTATTCCGACTTCTGCGTTGCAACTCGTACTCGGCGCAGGCGATGTCGGCTCTGCCCTGACCGGCGATACCCGCATTGGCGGCGTGATCTTCACCGGTTCTACCGAAGTAGCGCGCCTGATCAACAAAGCCCTGTCCAAACGCGACGACAGCCCTGTCCTGATTGCCGAGACCGGCGGTCAAAACGCGATGATCGTGGACTCTACCGCCCTGCCGGAACAAGTCTGCCTCGACGTATTGAACTCTGCCTTCGACAGCGCGGGCCAACGTTGTTCCGCCCTGCGTATCTTGTGCGTTCAAGAAGATGTTGCCGATAAAATGGTCAACATCATCAAAGGTGCAATGGACGAATTGGTTGTCGGCAAACCGACCCAACTGACCACAGACATCGGCCCTGTCATCGATGCTGAAGCCCAACAAAACCTGTTGGCCCACATCAACAAAATGAAAGGTGTAGCAAAGGCTTACCACGAAATCAAAACTGCTGCCGACGTTGATGACAACAACTCTACCTTCGTTCGTCCAATCCTGTTTGAATTGAACAACCTGAACGAGTTGCAACGCGAAGTGTTCGGTCCTGTACTGCACGTTGTCCGCTACCGCGCCAGCGAATTGGATCAACTCATCAACCAAATCAACGCCAAAGGCTATGCTCTGACCAGCGGTGTACACAGCCGTATCGAAGGCACTGTCGACCATATCCGCGACCGCATCGAAGCCGGTAACATCTACGTTAACCGCAACATCGTTGGTGCCGTTGTCGGCGTACAACCTTTCGGCGGTCACGGCTTGTCCGGTACCGGTCCAAAAGCAGGCGGTTCATTCTATCTGCAACGCCTGGTTCGTACTCCTGAATGGGTTGCCCCAACCCTCAGCCGCATCGGCCAAGCAGACGAAGACGCACTCAAACGTTTGGAAACCCTGGTTCACAAACTGCCGTTTAACGCAGAAGAGAAAAAAGCCGCAGCCGCAGCTTTGGGTCACGCACGCGTCCGTACCCTGCGCAAAGCCGAAACCGTATTGGTCGGCCCGACCGGCGAACGCAACTCATTGAGCTGGCGCTCTCCAGAACGTGTTTGGGTACATGGCGGCAATCTGCTGCAAGCCTTCTCTGCCCTGACCGAGCTGGCAGCCGCAGGCATCCAAACCGTTGTTGAGCCTAACAGCCCGTTGGCTTCCTACTCAGCTGATTTGGACGGTTTGTTGCAAGTCAACAGCAAACCTGAAAACGCAGGCATCAGCCATGTTGCCGCTATCGAGCCTTTGAGCAGCGAGCGCAAACAAGAGTTGGCCGGCCGCGACGGTGCGCTCATCCGCATCCTGCCTTCTGAACAAGGTCTGGATATCCTGCAAGTATTTGAAGAAATCTCTTGCAGTATCAATACTACCGCTGCCGGTGGTAACGCCAGCCTGATGGCAGTTGCCGACTAATCACAGCCAAATCAAAGGCCGTCTGAAATTCAGACGGCCTTTTTTATGTTTTATTTACATTTTTGCCGGATATTCGCACAAATCGTTAATTAGGCATTTACTGCATTGCGGTTTTAAAGCCTTACACGTATAGCGGCCATGCAAAATCAACCAGTGATGGGCATCCATCAAAAATTCTTTGGGAATAAAGCGCATCAGCTTGTCTTCAACTTCACGCACATCCTTGCCCGGCGCGATTTTAGTGCGGTTGGCCACACGGAAAATATGGGTATCGACCGCCATAACAGGTTGCCCGAATGCAGTATTCAACACCACATTGGCTGTTTTACGGCCAACACCGGGCAAAGATTCCAAAGCCTCTCGGTCAGCAGGTACTTCGCCGTTGTATTTCTCCAGCAAAATACGGCATGTCTGCATGATGTGTTTGGATTTGGTTTTGTAGAGGCCTATGGTTTTGGTGTACTCCATCACGCCGTCCAGCCCTAAATCCAACATGGCTTGCGGCGTATTGGCAACGGGAAAGAGTTTGGCAGTCGCTTTGTTCACGCCGACATCAGTTGCTTGTGCAGACAATAAAACGGCGATAAGCAGCTCAAACGGCGAGCTGAAATTCAACTCGGTAGTCGGATGAGGATTGGCAGCGCGGAAACGCTCGAAAATTTCTTGGCGGATTTGTTT
>NZ_CATNVN010000019.1:0-18151 GCF_951230505.1 uncultured Neisseria sp. | reverse complement strand
GGAATGACAAAATTGTTGAAAGGTACGGCGAGGGTACGGATACGGTTTATACCCATACGACTTATACGTTGCCGAATTATGTTGAAAACCTGACGATGACCGGCCACGATAATATTTTTGGTTTCGGCAACAATTCCGACAACGTCCTCATAGGCAACAGCGGCAACAACCGTTTGAGTGCCGGCCGTGGTAATGATGTACTTTACGGAGGGGCGGGTAATGACTTGCTGTTGGCAGGCGATGATGACGACAAACTTTATGGTGGCGACGGCAACGATATTTTACGTGGCGATCATGGCAACGATTATTTGGAAGGAAACGAAGGCGACGATGTTTTAGACGGCGGAATCGGTGCAGACGTAATGCGCGGCGGTAATGGCAACGATACATATTATGTAGACAGTCAAAACGATGTCGTTATCGAAGAAGCCAATGGCGGCATTGATACGGTCTACACAGGTATGACTTACCGTTTGCCGACTCATGTCGAAAACCTGACCTTGACCGGCAGCGGCAATTATTTCGGTTTCGGCAACCATTCCGACAACGTCTTAATCGGCAACAGCGGCAACAACCGTTTGATCGGAGGCCGCGGCAATGATGTGCTTCGCGGAGAGGCAGGCTATGACTTGCTGTTGGCGGGCGATGGCGACGACAAACTTTACGGCGGTACCGGCAACGATATTTTACGCGGCGATGCCGGTAATGATTATTTAGATGGCGGCGAAGGAAATGACACGCTTGAAGGCGGTAGCGGAGACGATACTTATGTATTCCGCCGCGGCAGCGGCCATGATGTCATTTCAGACAATTTGGGCCATAACAGCATTCATTTTGAAGGTTTGAGTAGGAAGGATATCAGTCTTACTACTCGTCCAAGCGTCAGTAATCCTGCCCTTAAAGATTGGGTATTTACGATTCGTGAAACAGGCGAAACGCTGACTCTTAAAGAGCAACACAAGACCTATTCATCTGTATCTAAGTATAAATTCACGGATAAGGAAATGGATGTTGCTGAAATCTTCAAATATCCCGAGCATGATGCCAGCGAAGATAGCGTAACCATGCGTGTGCTTTATAAAGATGGTCATGCCGTCACACATGCCGCCGTACAAGGGCAGCATCTTCAGACGGCCTCTTTGCAGTATTGGGAAAATATTGCTACTCAAAAAAGAGCCAATGATATTGTCCGACCCAGTTATAAACAGGCGCAGCATTCTATCTTTACCAAAGACAGTGATGGCGACGGTTTGGTCGATGCTATCGACCGCCATCCGCAGGAGTGGAATGTTTCCGAGCGTGATTTGCGGATGTTCTCTTCATTGGCTTATGAATCTCCGTCTGCTTTGCATACTGTGTTTAAAGGCAATTATTGGTGGAATACGCAATATGCTTCTATTGCTAAGAATATTAACGACAAATATTTTAGCAATCAGGCCAATGTATCTGAATTGGTTGGGAAATGGACATTGCTTAAGGCAGGTAGTCCGGGAGGCGGTTTGGATTATGCGATTTTCGGCAATTCGAACAAGAAGGGCGGTTGGGAAAATGTCGTGGTAGCGTTTAGAGGTACGCAGGCTACCAGCATTAAAGATGTTTTGGCTGATTTGAACATTATGACCGGTAATTTGCCGGCTCAAACCAAATATCTGAATGATATTGCCCGCTATATTGATACGCTTCATGCCAAAAATGTGTATTCGACCGGACATTCGTTGGGCGGCTATCTTGCAGAATACTTTGCCGCACATACCATGCAACAGCGTAATGATTGGGCAAGTGATTTCAAACGCAGCAGTCTGTTCAATCCGGCTGTTTTGAATGTGGACAGCGATTCGCCCGAAGCTTTAAAACAAGCACGGGATATGGCCGATAAAATGGCGAAAACACAGATTACAGATGACTCCGATACGACACAGGCACGCCATTTGTATGAAACCAATTCGTATGTAATCAAAGGCGAGTGGGTTGGAGATGGTTTTTCAGGCAAAACCGGTGCGGGTATTGGTGCATTTTTGGGAGGTTTGTTATTTGGGCCACCTGGCGCTGCTCTAGGTTTAGCTGCTGGAGCGGCCGCGTCCCAAGTTCATAAAGGATTGGGCAGATATCCGAAAGCCAAGGTTTTGGATTTCAAAAGCGGCGATGTATGGGGCAAACACAATATGACCAGCTTTTATGAGTCTGATACCAAACTTGAACAATACTTCTCCCAAGGTAAACGTATTGACAAGCATTACGACAATCTTTATTTGAAGGATTCTGACCAAGACGGTTTTTCAGACGGCATTGAAAACATATTTGGCACCAGCAGCAACGATGCCCAAGAAACGCCATATGCAACCGGTACCTCTGCCATTTATACCGATGACCGACCCATGCTTGCTGTGGTTCAGACAGAGGATGCAGCCGGTAACGTCTTGTCGCTCAAAGGCGTGGAAATGATGGCGCACCAGCAGGGCGATAAGATGGCGTATGCGGCAAACGGCAAGGAAATCGACTTGGGTAAAAACGGCTTTGATTGGTCTGTCAGCATCAGTGGAGACCACAAAGGCGTAGCGGCCTTGCATGGCAGCGCGGCTGACGATGTATTAAAAGGCAGCGATGGCAATGATTATCTGGTAGGCGGGTTGGGTAGCGATACCATTGTTACCGGCGAGGGTAGAGATACGGTGGCATTTACTGCATGGGATGTCCGCGAGGGCAAACTGGATCACTTGCTGGATTTCAATCCGGTCAAAGACAAGTTGGATTTGAGCGCCATGCGTCCGTTGCTCAATGAGAAAGAAAGCCAGGTCGGCTGGGCGGATTTGTTTGTCCGCGATGTGGATACATTCAGCCCCGACCGTTCGTATCTTGTGTTCAATAGCGCCCAAAAAACCTTGGCGTATCGGGGTGCAGGAGCTGAAAGCAGCACAGAGTTCGCACGTTTCTACAATGAAGATGCTGCGCAGTTGACAGCCACCAATATTATCGGCTGATGGTTGTTTTAAAGTTTAAGGCCGTCTGAACCTGATATTTCATGTTCAGATGGCCTTAAACTTATATAATATCCGTCCCATCTGTTTAAAAAGGCAATCCCCATGAACACCATACGCACCAAAATTTGCGGTATTACCCAACCTGAAGACGCGCTGGCCGCAGCCGAATTGGGCGCAGATGCCATCGGGCTGGTGTTTTACGCCAAGAGTAAACGGGCAGTGAGTATTGAGCAGGCGCAGGCGGTTGTGAAAAACCTGCCGCCGTTTGTATCGGTGGTGGCCTTGTTTGTGAATGAAAACGAGCAAACCATCCGCGAGATTTTGTGTCAAGTGCCGATAGATGTGATTCAGTTTCACGGCGATGAAGACGATGATTTTTGCCGTCGGTTTGACCGCCCGTATTTGAAGGCCGTTCGTGTACAGTCCGCTGCCGATATTCAGACGGCCTGTGCCAAATTCCCGAATGCCCGCGCTTTGCTGTTTGATGCCTATCATCCGACCGAATACGGCGGTACGGGACAAAGTTTCGACTGGACCATGTTGCATGGCAATATCGGCAAGCCGTGGATACTTGCCGGCGGATTGACTGCGGAAAACGTTGCCGAAGCGGTAAAAATCAGTGGCGCGGCGGCGGTGGATGTGTCCGGCGGCGTGGAAATCTCCGGCGGGGTTAAGAGCAGGGAGAAAATGGCGGCGTTTATTCAAGCAGTAAAGGCCGTCTGAAATTTTGTTTGAATTCAAAGCAACCGGAATACAGATATGCAAGAGCCAATCGTTGAATCCCACCCCTTCGCAGCCTTGTTGCCGCCGCAGGCAACAGTCATGATGATGGGGACGTTTCCGCCTAAAGAAGAGAAACACGCGATGCAGTTTCATTATCCGAATTTTCAAAACGATATGTGGCGTGTATATGGGCTGGTGTTTTTCGGCGATGCGGCGCATTTTCAAAAGCAGGGCGAAAAGGCGTTTGATGCCGATAAAATCAAAGCGTTTTTGAGTGAGAAGGGAATTGCATCCTGTCCGACCGTGTTGAAGGCAATACGCGAACATGGCAATGCTTCGGATAAGTTTTTAAAAGTGATAGAAACTGTCGATTTGGCGGCAGTATTGGCGCAAATGCCCGAGTGCCACCATCTTTGCACCACCGGCGGCAAGGCAACCGAAGTTTTGTTGGAGATTCAAGGCAGCGGCATGAAAATGCCGAAAACCGGCGAAACAGTGCCGTTCCCCTATGCAGGGCGTGAGTTGACCCTGACGCGCCTGCCTTCGACTTCGCGTGCCTATCCTTTGAGTTTGGCGAAAAAAGCGGCGGCATATCGGGCTTTTTTTGAAATGGCTGGATTGACTGTTTTTCAGGAGTAGAGCGATGGACCGTTATAAAATCTCTTTAATGGCGTTTATGGCTTTGTGGTGGCTTGTTAATGTCGTCTCAGTGTGGCTGAAGGCCAAACAATGGCACATCAGGGTATTGTTGGGCGGAACGCTTTTGTATGTGATACAAATTTCTGCAGTCATTATGTCTGTTAACGGCCTCAATTGGATATTTTTGAACGTAAGCACTATAAATACCAATGAGTTGATTATTGCTTTGCTTGTGCTTAACTTTCTGGGTTGTTGGTTGCTGGCACTGTGGCTGGGGATGTTGGCATTAAAAATATGCTTGAGAAACAAAAGCGAAGAAAAACATATTGCGCCGCCGTTGGGTACGGCATTGGTTGCAACATCGAGCTGTACGCTGTTGTTCCTATTTTGTCTGCTGATATTATTATTCAATTAGTTGCCGACAAGATGAATGGAAAACGGCTATAATTGCTGACAATTTTACTTTCAGACGGCCTTGTACTGAATCAGGCCGTCTGAAACCATAAAACGAACAAGGAAAAATCCCATGAAAAATTATTACGCTCCCGACGAGAACGGCTTTTTCGGCGAACACGGCGGCCTGTACGTTTCCGAAACCCTGATTCCGGCTTTGCAAGAATTGGCAGAAGCCTATAAAGCAGCGAAAGAAGATCCTTTATTTTGGGAAGAGTTCCGCCATGATTTGAAACACTATGTCGGCCGTCCCAGCCCTGTTTACCATGCCGCGCGATTGTCCGAGCATCTGGGCGGCGCGCAAATCTGGCTGAAGCGTGAAGATTTGAACCACACCGGCGCGCACAAAGTCAACAACACCATCGGTCAGGCATTGCTCGCCCGCCGCATGGGTAAAAAACGCGTGATTGCTGAGACCGGCGCGGGTCAGCATGGCGTGGCTTCTGCTACCGTTGCAGCACGCTTCGGAATGACTTGCGACGTGTACATGGGCGCGGACGATATCCAACGTCAAATGCCCAACGTGTTCCGCATGAAATTATTGGGTGCGAACGTGGTCAGCGTTGACAGCGGCAGCCGTACTTTGAAAGACGCGATGAACGAAGCCATGCGCGAATGGGTCGCCCGCGTGGACGACACGTTCTACATCATCGGCACTGCCGCAGGTCCTGCGCCATATCCCGAAATGGTACGCGATTTCCAATGCGTGATCGGCAATGAAGCCAAAGAACAAATGTTGGAAGCCATCGGCCGCCAACCTGATGTTGCCGTTGCCTGCGTGGGTGGCGGCTCGAACGCCATCGGTTTGTTCTACCCTTATATCGAAGAAGAAAACGTGCGTTTGGTCGGCGTAGAAGCCGGCGGTTTGGGTGTAGATACGCCTGACCACGCTGCACCGATTACCAGCAAAGCCCCTATCGGCGTATTGCATGGTTTCCGCAGCTATTTGATGCAGGACGAAAACGGTCAAGTCTTGGGTACGCACTCCGTTTCCGCAGGCTTGGACTACCCAGGCATCGGCCCGGAACACAGCCATTTGAACGACATCAACCGCGTGGAATACACCGTTGCCAAAGATGACGAAGCACTCGAAGCCTTTGACTTGCTCTGCCGTTTCGAGGGTATTATTCCTGCGCTGGAATCCAGCCATGCCGTTGCTTGGGCGGTGAAAAACGCGCCGAAAATGAGCAAAGACCAAGTGATTTTGGTCAACCTCTCCGGTCGCGGCGATAAAGACATCAATACCGTGGCGAAACTCAAAGGCATTGAGTTGTAAGCCTTATTGATTGAGCAGCAAAGGCCGTCTGAAAAAGCTGGATATCAGTCTTTCAGACGGCCTTTGTTTCCGTAATGATTCAGCGTAGTATTTTATCCGCACAAACTCTATCAAGTATCGGCGGCTAAGGAAATTTATCCTTCCAAACCGAGCTTGTGTGCTTTCTAAACCGATTATTCAAGTTATCCATCACCATGAAACATTTGGCAATCCATCTAAAACTATTGGGCATGGCAGCGTTTTGGGGCGCATCTTGGCCGATGGGGCGGATGCTGGGACAGGCGCTGCCGCCTTTAACGGGCGGTATGCTGCGCTTTTTAACGGCGGCAATCTTGCTTTTGGGTTGGCTGTTTGCACGGTATCGGTTGCGTACTTTGGCGGTTTTGTCGCGCAAACAATGGCTTGGGTTGGCACTGGCGGCGGCATTCGGCGTATTTGGTTTTACTGTGTTGTCTATGCTGGGTTTGCAGCGGCTTCCTGCTTCAAGGGCGACGGTGTTGGTCACGTTCAATCCTGTATTGACGATGTTTTTTGCGGCTTTGCTATTTGGCGAGAAGCTCAACGGCAAGATTGTGTCGGGTATGTTGTTGGCAGTGGCAGGCTCGGTATGGGCGGTCACGCATGGCGAGATTGCGGCATTTTTGTCGGGCGGAGGCATAGGGTGGGGCGAAGTGCTGGTGTTTTGCAGCCTTTGCTGTTTGGTTACTTATACGATGATAGGCAGGGCGGTGTTGCAGGGGATTGATGCGCTGACGGTCACTGTGGCCACCGCTTGGCTGGGTGCAATGATGTTGCTGCCGCCTGCGCTGATTTCAGACGGCCTGCCGTTTGGTATGCTTGCCGAAATGGACGGCAGGGGCTGGTTTGCTTTGATTGGCCTGTCTATCGGCGCAACGGTTTTGAGCTATGCGTGGTATTTTGAAGGCGTAAAGACTTTGGGTGCCGGCAGCGCGGCGGCGTACATCACTTTGGTGCCGGTATTCGGCATTTTATGTTCCGCTTGGTTTTTGAGCGAGGCATTGCATATTTCCTTGGTTGCCGGCTGTTTGGCGGCAGTGGGCGGATTGGCGTTGATGCAGTACGGAAGACGTGCCGTCTGAAATAGGAAATATGTTATATAATAATGAAACTGATCAAACCATTGTTTTAAACATGTCCGAACATTCCTCCCTGCTCGATTTCGACCGCGCCCACCTGCTCCATCCCTATACATCCATGACCGATCCGTTGCCTGTTTATCCGGTGTGCCGTGCGGAGGGCGTGCATATTGAATTGGTGGACGGCACGCGGCTGATTGACGGGATGTCGTCTTGGTGGTGTGCGATACACGGCTACAATCATCCCGTTTTGAATCAGGCGGTTGAAGCGCAGATTAAGCAAATGTCGCATGTGATGTTCGGCGGTTTGACGCATGGGCCGGCGGTGGAACTGGGCAAATTGTTGGTCGGGATTTTGCCGCAGGGGCTGGACCGTATTTTTTATGCGGATTCAGGTTCGGTTTCGGTTGAAGTTGCGCTGAAGATGGCGGTGCAGTACCAGCAGGCGCGGGGTTTGACGGCGAAGCAGAATATCGCGACGGTGCGGCGCGGATATCATGGCGATACTTGGAACGCGATGTCCGTCTGCGATCCGGAAACGGGGATGCACCATATTTTCGGCAGCGCTCTGCCGCAGCGTTATTTTGTCGATAATCCGAAAAGCCGTTTCGACGATGAGTGGGACGAGGCGGATTTGCAGCCTGTCCGCGCCTTGTTTGAAGCGCATCATGCGGACATTGCCGCCTTTATTTTGGAACCGGTCGTGCAGGGCGCGGGCGGCATGTATTTTTATCATCCGCAGTATCTTCGCGGATTGCGCGATTTGTGCGACGAATTTGATATCGTGTTGATTTTTGACGAAATCGCCACCGGATTCGGGCGTACGGGCAAGATGTTTGCCTGCGAACATGCGGAGGTCGTACCGGACATTATGTGTATCGGCAAAGGCTTGAGCGGCGGCTATATGACGCTGGCGGCGGCAATCACTTCGCAAAAGGTCATCGAAACGATTTCGCGCGGTGAAGCGGGCGTGTTTATGCACGGGCCGACATTTATGGCGAACCCGCTGGCGTGTGCAGTTGCCTGCGCCTCGGTCAAGCTGCTTTTGTCTCAGGATTGGCAGGCAAATATCCGCCGCATTGAAAGTATCTTAAAAGGCCGTCTGAAAGCTGCATGGGACATTCGCGGCGTGAAAGACGTGCGCGTTTTGGGTGCCATCGGGGTGATTGAGTTGGAAAAAGGCGTGGATATGGCGCGTTTTCAAGCGGACTGCGTGGCGCAAGGGATTTGGGTGCGCCCATTCGGCAGGCTGGTGTACCTCATGCCGCCTTACATCATTTCAGACGACCTCTTGACCGAACTTGCCGATAAAACCGTACAAATCTTGAAGGAATACAGCAAATGAAAGGCGTTTACTTCGTCAGCGGCATTGATACGGACATCGGCAAGACCGTCGCCACCGGTATGTTGGCAAAACAATTGTTGCAACAAGGCAAAAGTGTGATCACGCAAAAGCCTGTGCAAACCGGTTGCAAAAACATCGCCGAAGACATCGCCGTCCACCGCAAAATCATGGGCATACCCATGCAGGAAGCCGATGAACAGCGTCTGACTATGCCTGAAATCTTCAGCTATCCCGCCTCGCCCCACCTTGCCGCCCGTCTGGATGGCAGGGATTTGGACTTGGACAAAATCCGTACCGCCACGCAAGAATTGGCGGCGCAATATGAAATCGTGTTGGTCGAAGGCGCGGGCGGTTTGATGGTGCCGTTGACGGAAAACCTGTTAACTATTGATTATATCCGTCAGCAAGGCTATCCCGTCATCCTCGTTACCAGCGGACGGCTTGGCAGCATCAACCACACCCTGCTCAGCTTCTCCGCGCTCAAACAATACGGCATCCAGTTGCACAGCCTGATTTTCAATCATATTCACGACAGCAAAGATGAGACCGTTGCCGGCGATACCTTGGAATACCTTAAAGGCCGTCTGAAAGATGAGTTTCCCGAAGCCAAATGGCAGGAATTGGCCAAGACAGAGGTGTCAGATGGAGCTTGATATACCGCGTGGCACGCTTTGTTCACATGCCGAAGCTTCAAGTCTTTTGCCGTCTAAGGCCGAACATTTGCTGACCGTTTCTTCGCTAACCGCTGCGTTGCGCGCTTCCGGTAAGGATTTTTCAGTCGAGCCAGTGTATTTGGGTTTGACGAAGGGAGCAGAAAACGGAGACGAAATCTTTGTGCGCGATGTTTTGCTCAAACTGGACGGCGAAACAGTGATACAAGCCAGAAGCGCGTGCCGGCCGGATAGCCGTCTATGGACAGAATTATTGGATTGCGGAACGCAGCCTTTGGGCGAGCGCCTGTTTGACGGTACATTGCCGTTGAAACGTTCGGATTTTGAGTTTCTTCGTTTTGAAGATTTAGACCATCCATCTTTCAGACGGCCTATTACCGCGCGCCGTTCGTATTTCGATTGGAACGGCGAAATATTGGAATTAACAGAATATTTCTTATTGAAATTAATAGATTTATACCGCTAAGGCCGTCTGAAAAGAAAACCGATTGCCGATATTTGTCATAATTTTGTTATAATACAACAAATTAAATCGTTAAGATTCGTTTGATTTCAGACGGCAATAAATTATAATAAGAGCTAAGGCTCTAAAATGCCTTTCATTCAGCATCAATACATATACAACGACACATTACACCAATGAACATACGGCGCTTTTTTCTACAATTTTTACCGCGTTACGCTGTCGGACGGATGGTGATATACGCCAAACTGATGCGCATCGACAAACCCATTGGCACACTACTTTTGCTGTGGCCGACTTATTGGGCATTATGGATTGCGTCTAAAGGCGTTCCCGATGCGGATATTTTTATTGCTTTTACCGCAGGCACGTTTTTAATGCGCAGCGCAGGTTGCGTCGTGAATGACTTTGCCGACCGCAATTTTGACGGCGCAGTAGAGCGCACCAAAAACCGCCCGTTTGCCAAAGGTTTGGTTTCCAAAACCGAAGCGCTGCTTTTGACCGTCATGCTGTGCCTGATGGCGGCCTTGTGTCTGGTGCCGCTCAACCGATTTACTTGGCTGATGAGCCTTCCGGCCTTGTTCCTGGCCGTCACATATCCCTTTACCAAACGCTTTTTCCCGTTGCCGCAGTTTTATTTGGGACTGGCATTTTCGTTCGGCATTCCCATGGCCTTTGCCGCCGTGCAAGGCCGAGTGCCTCCCGAAGCGTGGCTGATGTTTACCGCCAATGCCTTATGGACGCTGGCTTACGACACGATTTATGCCATGGCGGATAAAGAAGACGATTTGAAAATCGGCATCAAAACTTCGGCAATTACATTTGGCCATCACGATATTACCGCCTCTATGCTTTGCCATTTTTGGTTTACCGTATTGATGGCGGTATTAGGTATTAAAATCGGCGCAACTTGGCCTTATTGGCTGGTATTGCCGATAACCGTTTATTGGCAGTATCAGCAGTATGCCGCCATCCGTACGCGCGACCGCCAGTTGTGCTTCCAAACGTTTTTGGCCAACAACCGCATCGGCTTAGCGTGGTTTTGCGGATTGGTCTGCCATTATTTCTGGTTGTTTTTGGTTTCCAAACTATTTTAAAAAAATTAGGTTGAGGCCGTCTGAAAAGAAAGGGAAAAGGGGTATGCCGGACATACCCCTTTTCATTTGAATCATAGTTTACCCGGTAATAGGATTTTTACTTTAAATTCAATATAAGCAAACAGTTGGATTATTTTTAGCTCGTTAAAAAATATCAAAAACAACATGGAAAATGTTAGCAGGGCGAGTGTAAATTACGCCTTCAGGATTGAGATTTGCACCGACAATCGGTACAATCCCATTGTTTTGCGACATTTAAAAGAGATACACATGAGCCTGATCGGCGAAATTTTACCTTTGTCCCATATCGTTTTGGATTTGGAAGTCAGCAGCAAAAAGCGTCTGTTTGAAGAGGCTGCACAGCTGCTGGAGAATGAAGCAGAATTACCGAATACCAACGTGTTCGACTGCCTGTTTGCCCGTGAAAAGCTTGGTTCGACCGGTTTGGGGCAGGGGGTGGCGATTCCTCACGGTCGTCACGCATGCGTGAAAAAAGCCACCGGTGCGTTTATCCGCACCAAAGAGCCGGTTGCCTTTGATGCGCCTGACGGTAAACCCGTTTCCCTGATTTTCATCCTGCTTGTGCCTGAAAACGCTACCGGCGAACATTTGGAAGTCTTGTCCAAACTGGCCGGCAGATTCTCTCAAAAAGCCGTCCGTGAAGCATTGATGGCCGCAACTTCTGCCGAAGAAGTACGCACACTTCTGACCGAAGAGTAATTCATGCCCAGCATATCCGTCCGCCGCCTGTTTTCCGACAATCAGCACAAACTCGAACTTGCTTGGGCTGCCGGCAATTCTGGCGCGGACAACCGTATCGGTGTCGAAGCCGATAAACCCGTCTTGGCCTTGGTCGGCCACTTAAACTTTATCCATCCCAACCAAATTCAAGTTGTCGGCGTAGCTGAAGCCGAATATTTGCGCCGCTTGGAGTCGGGCGAGCTCAACTACGATTTCGGAGAGCTTTTCGACATCCCCATGTCTTTGGTTATCGTCGCCAACGGCTTGCCGGTTTCGCCCAAATTGCGCGATTATTGCCATACCAACAGTATCCCCTTACTGACTTCTAAACAGGAAAGCCCGCACCTGATGGACGTTTTGCGGATTTATCTGCAACGGACATTGGCAACTTCCACCATCAAGCACGGCGTATTTTTGGATGTATTTGAAGTGGGCGTACTCATTACCGGACAATCCGGCTTGGGTAAGAGCGAATTGGCATTGGAGCTGATTTCGCGCGGCCACAGCCTGATTGCCGATGATGCGGTCGAGCTCTTCCGTACTGGCCCGGAAATGTTGGAAGGCCGTTGCCCGCCGATGCTGCGTGATTTCCTCGAAGTACGTGGCTTGGGCATACTCAATATCCGCCATATTTTTGGCGAGACCTCTATCCGTCCGAAAAAAATCCTCCAGCTGATTATTAATTTGGTTCCGGCCGACGACGGATACATGAAACAACTCGATCGATTGAGCATCCGTACCGAAACAGAGTCTATCCTCAACGTCAGCATCCGTTCCGTTACCCTGCCTGTTGCAATCGGTCGAAACTTAGCAGTATTGGTTGAAGCTGCAGTGCGCAATTACATCCTTCAATTGCGCGGTAAAGACAGCACCAAAGAATTCCTCGAACGCCATCAAACACAACTCAAAGAAAACGAACAAAACCATGAAAATCGTCCTGATTAGCGGCTTATCCGGCTCAGGAAAATCCGTAGCCCTCAAGCAGCTTGAAGATTTGGGCTATTACTGTGTCGATAACCTTCCTTTGGAAATGCTTCCGTCGTTGGTTTCACTCCACATCGAACGGGCCGATGAAACCAAACTCGGTGTCAGCGTTGATATCCGTTCCCGTATTAATATCCAAGAAGCGCAGGCACAAATTCAATTTTTGCGTGACGAAGGACATCAGGTCGAAGTCCTGTTTGTTGAGGCGGAAGAGGGCGTTTTGGTTCGTCGCTTCTCAGAAACTCGTCGCGGACACCCTTTGTCCGGTCAAAACCTGACTTTGTTGGAAAGCCTGCAAAAAGAACGCGAGTGGCTCTTCCCGCTTAGAGACATCGCATATTGCATCGATACGTCCAAAATGAATGCTCAGCAGCTGCGTTACGCCGTTCAACAGTGGCTCAATATTGAACGTGTCGGTTTGCTGGTCATTCTTGAATCCTTTGGTTTCAAATACGGTGCTCCCAATAATGCCGACTTTATGTTTGATATGCGCAGCCTGCCCAATCCGTATTACGATCCGGAATTACGTCCCTTTACCGGCATGGACAAGCCTATTCAAGATTATTTGGGCCAGCAGCCGTTGGCTCAAGAAATGGTTGATGACATCGACCATTTTATTAGCCGCTGGCTGCCGCGCCTGCAACAAGAGAGCCGCAGTTATGTAACGATTGCCATCGGTTGTACAGGCGGTCAGCACCGCTCCGTTTATGTTGTGGAAAAACTGGCCGAGCGCCTCAAAGGCCGTTACGAACTCCTTGTCCGCCACCGTCAGGCTCACAGCTTGGCAGGACGCTAACTTGCCGTTTCAGACGGCCTCAAAGGAAGAAACCATGAAAAAAATCAGTCTGACCGCATTATCCCTGCTTATCTTGACCGCCTGTGCAACAGAGCCTGTCACTGCTTACCGTTGGCACCGTACCGGTGCAAGCGAAGCCGAAGTTTCCCGCCAAATCAATACCTGCAAATCACAAGTTCAAAATGGAACCAAACGTGGCAATACATCCAAAACGTTTGAGCAATGTATGGATGAAGCAGGTTATTACAGCTACGAGCATGGCAATCTCTAAATCCTGATTAACCGATTATCCAAATACCGAGGCCGTCTGAAAAACAATGATTTTTCAGACGGCCTCAGATACGAATAGAAAGAATAAAAAGACATGGCTATCCAATGGTTTCCCGGCCACATGAACAAGGCAAAAAAAGCCATTGCCGAACGCATTAAAAGCGTTGATATGGTGATTGAGATGCTGGACGCGCGTATGCCTGCTTCCAGCGAAAACCCCTTGCTTGCCCAGTTGTCCAAAGGCAAGCCAAAACTCAAAATCTTAAACAAGCAAGACCTTGCCGATCCCGAGCGCACCAAAGTTTGGCTCGAACACTACAACAGCCGTCAAGATACCCGCGCCATTGCGCTTGATTCTTCCGAAACCGGCGCGCACGGCAAAATTACCCAAGCCTGCCGCGCTATGATTCCGCATCGCCAAGGTATTGAGAAGCCGCTGCGTGTCCTGATTTGCGGCATTCCCAACGTCGGTAAATCTACCTTGATTAACGGCATGATCGGCAAAAAATCTGCCAAAACCGGTAATGAACCCGGTATTACCAAAGCCGAACAGCGCCTTTTCCTTGCCGACGATTTCTGGCTTTACGATACCCCGGGTATGTTGTGGCCGAAAATTATTGTCGAAGAAGGCGGCTACAACCTTGCAGCTGGCGGTGCAGTTGGACGCAATGCGCTGGACGAAGAAGAAGTAGCACTTGAGCTTTTGGATTACCTCCGCCGCCATTATCTGGCCCTGTTGCAAGATCGCTATCAAGCCGACAAAGATCCAAGCAGCCATTGGGACGACACTTCTTGGCTAGAGTGGATTGCCAAGAAACGCGGTGCGGTTTTGAGCGGCGGACGGGTCAACTACCAAAAGGCCGCTGAAAATATCCTGACTGATTTCCGCGAAGGCAAAATCGGCAGAATCACGCTGGAAACGCCAAACCAATGGGAAACTTGGCTGAAAAAAGCTAGACAGAAAGAGGCTGAACTTAAAGCCATTCGCGAAGCCAGAAAGGCGGAAAGAAAAGGGCAGCAGCCTTCAGCCGATTAATCTAAAAGGCCGTCTGAAATCTATTTTCAGACGGCCTTTTGTTGGAATAGACAATTTAGAGGGCGGTACGGCTGAAGCTGTCCAGGGCTTTATCGGTTTGGATTTGGTTGAACTGCATGATGGTTTTGTCGCCTTGCTTTTCGTCCAATTCGATTTTACGCACCAGCGTATCGCCGTTGATTTCGATACGGTTGAAGATTTGGCGGGTAATGGCGGTTTTCGGAGTTAAGGTCAACGTCCATTTTTTCTCGTTGCCGTTTAATTTCAAATCAAATTGTTTTTCCAAGCCTTGGGTATTGCCGCCTAAAAGGTCGAGGAAGAGTTTGATTTGGCGGCTTTGGCCGTTGAGTTTGCTGGCATTTGGGTTAACCCATTGGCTGCCGTTCCATTGCATGATGCCGTCTGAACGCACGCGCAGGGTGGTTTCAAATGGTTTTTGCATTTTCCAGAGCAGGCCTTTTTGTGGGACAAGGGTAAAGCTGCCGCTGGTGGTCATGGGTTTGCTGAGGGATTTGAGCTGGCGTTGTTGGACAAAATTGCCTTGCACGTTTTGCGGTTTTTGCAGGGTTTGTGTCAATTCTGCAGGGGAAAATGCCCACAAAGCCGGAGCGCTGATGAGGAGAGTAAGAGAAAGAATGGTTTTTTTCATTGTGCTTCCATAAGGTTTGAGGCCGTCTGAAAATTCAGACGGCCTTTTATTGCTTTAATTATAAGTCTGACAAGGCCTGATTAAAGGTTGCGCTTGGACGCATCGCTTGTGCAGCTTTTTCAGGATTGGCTGCGTAGTAGCCACCGATGTCGACCGCTTTGCCTTGCACGGCAGAGAGTTCTTCAACGATTTTGGCTTCGTCGGCAGTCAAAGCGGCTGCCAATGGAGCAAATGTGGCTTTCAGTTCGGCATCTTTGTCTTGCGCTGCCAATTCTTGCGCCCAGTAGAGGGTGAGGTAGAAATGGCTGCCGCGGTTGTCGAGTTCGCCAGCTTTGCGTTTAGGCGATTTGTCGTTCAACAGCAGTTTTTCGGTGGCTGCATCCAAAGTGTCGGCGAGGACTTGGGCTTTAGAGTTGCCGGTTTTTTGCGCCAGATGTTCAAACGATACGGCGAGTGCGAGGAATTCGCCCAAAGAGTCCCAACGCAAGTGGTTTTCTTCGAGGAATTGTTGAACGTGTTTCGGTGCAGAACCGCCCGCGCCGGTTTCAAACATACCGCCGCCGTTCATCAATGGAACGATAGACAGCATTTTCGCGCTGGTACCCAGTTCCAAAATTGGGAACAAGTCGGTCAGGTAGTCGCGCAGGACGTTGCCGGTTACGGAGATGGTGTCTTCGCCGTTTTTCAGACGGCCTAAGCTGAATTTAGCGGCTTCTTCAGGAGCGAGGACGCGGATGTCGAGGCCGTCGGTATCCAGTTCGGCAAGGTAGGCTTTAACCTTGGCGAGCAGGCTCTTGTCGTGCGGACGGTTTTCGTCAAGCCAGAACACGGCGGGCGTGTTGCTCAGACGGGCGCGGTTGACGGCGAGTTGTACCCAGTCTTTAACCGGAGCGTCTTTAGTTTGGCACATACGCCAGATGTCGCCGGCTTCAACGTTGTGTTGCATCAGGACATTGCCTGCTGCATCAATGACTTGAACTTGGCCGTCGGCTTCGATTTCGAAAGTTTTGTTGTGCGAACCGTATTCTTCGGCTGCTTGCGCCATCAGGCCGACGTTAGGAACGGTACCCATGGTTGTCGGGTCAAATGCACCGTGTTCGCGGCAGAAGTCGATGGTTGCCTGATAAACGCCTGCGTAGCTGCTGTCAGGAATCACGGCTTTGGTGTCTTGCGCTTTGCCGTCTTTATCCCACATACGGCCGGAGTTACGAATCATCGCAGGCATAGAAGCATCGACGATGACATCGCTAGGAACGTGCAGGTTGGTAATGCCTTTGTCGGAATCAACCATGGCCAAATCAGGGTTGGTGGCGTAAACGGCGGCGATTTCAGCTTCAACGGCAGCGCGGGTGTCTGCATCCAGCTTGTCCAGATTGGCAAGCAGGTTGCCGAAGCCGTTGTTGACGTTGACGCCTGCGGCAGCCAGTTTGTCGCCGAATTTTTCAAAGACAGGAGCGAAGAACACTTTGACGGCGTGTCCGAAGATAATCGGGTCGGACACTTTCATCATGGTGGCTTTCATGTGTAGCGAGAACAATACGCCTTTAGCTTTTGCGTCTTTCACTTGTTCGGCAAGGAAGGCGAGCAGGGCTTTTTTGCTCATCACGGTCGCGTCGATAATTTCGCCGGCTTTCAGGGCAACAGGCTCGCGCAGCTCTTTTTTGTTGCCTTGTTTGTCGGTGAATACGATGGATACGGAAGTCGCTTCAGGTACGGTAACGGATTGTTCGTTATGGAAAAAGTCGCCGCTTTGCATAGTGGCAACGTGGGTTTTGGAATCTTTGGTCCATGCGCCCATGCTGTGCGGATGTTTTTTCGCAAAGTTTTTCACTGCTTTAGGCGCGCGACGGTCGGAGTTGCCTTCACGCAGGACAGGGTTGACCGCGCTGCCTTTGATGCGGTCGTAGCGTTCGCGTACGGCTTTTTCTTCATCGGTTTGAGGGTCGGCAGGATAGTCGGGAACGGCAAAGCCTTTAGACTGCAATTCTTTAATCGCGGCGGTCAGTTGCGGTACGGATGCGCTGATGTTCGGCAGTTTGATTACGTTTGCATCGGGTTGTTTCACCAGTTTGCCCAATTCGGCAAGCGCATCAGGTACGCGTTGCGCTTCGGTCAGGTATTCGGGAAACGCCGCCAAAATACGGCCGGAGAGAGAAATGTCGCTGGTTTTGACATCAATATCGGCGTGGCGGGTAAACGCCTGCACGATTGGCAACAGGGATTGAGTGGCCAATGCAGGAGCTTCGTCGGTGTAGGTATAGATAATGGTGGATTTAGTCATGGGATTATTCTCTATGTAGGTTAAGTTTTTCTTTTCGGGCACATCGCGAGAAGAAATGTGCTAAGCCTATTATGGCATATTTCGGCGGATTTGGTTGTTGTTTTGATGTTATTGTTTTTTAAGTTGCGGAAAAGAAAAAGGCCGTCTGAAAAGACGGCCTAAATATTAAGGACTTATCCGATAATCAAAACGGCATTGCTGCCGCCGAAGGCAAATGACGAACTGGCGGCAATGCGTTTTTCAGACGGCCAGCGGCTGTTTTCGTCGGTCAAAGCGATGTTGGGCAGCTCGGAATCGGGTACGTTGTCCCATTGTTGCGGCGGCAGTTTGCCTTCCGGATTGTATTGGCGGTTGGCCATCAACCAAGTAAATGCGGCTTCTATCGCACCGGCTGCACCCAAGGTATGACCGGTGGACGGTTTTGTTGAGGTGCAAAGGGTGTGGCTGCCAAATACTTCGGCAACGGCTCGGCTTTCCATGCTGTCGTTGTGTTGCGTGCCGGTGCCGTGCAGATTGATCCAGCCGATGTCTTCCGCTTTCAAACCGGCTTTATCCAATGCGGCCTGAAAAGATTGGGCTGCGCCCAAACCATCAGGGCGGGGCGAAGACATATGGTAGGCATCGCTGCTTGCGCCGTAGCCCAGCAACTGCA
>NZ_CATNVN010000018.1:0-18669 GCF_951230505.1 uncultured Neisseria sp. | reverse complement strand
GCCGGTTTTGCCGTTTATATTCCAATCATATTTACCAAAAACCTTATTCGGTAACATAGTCATACTCCACAACTAAAGGGGCGTGATCCGAAAATTTTTCATCTTTATAAACATGTGCGGAAACAGCTTTGGCGGCTAACTCCGGCGTAACCATCTGATAATCGATGCGCCACCCGACATCTTTCGCATACGCTTGTCCGCGGTTGCTCCACCATGTATAGCCCGGCACATCGGGATAAAGTGTGCGCCACATATCCGTCCAACCGAGCTTGTGGATGACTTTGCCTATCCATTCGCGTTCTTCAGGCAAGAAGCCCGAATTTTTCTGATTGCCCTTCCAGTTTTTCAAGTCGATGTTTTGGTGGGCAATATTCCAATCGCCGCAGACGACGATGTCGCGTCCTTCATTTTTCATGGCTTCGAGCATGGGATAGAACGCGTCCAAAAAGCGGTATTTCACTTGTTGGCGCTCTTCCGCGCTGCTGCCGCTGGGCAGATACAGCGAAATTACCGACAACTTGCCGAAATCGCAACGGACAAAACGGCCTTCCCTGTCAAATTCTTCAATGCCCATGCCGATTTGCACATTGTCGGGTTTGCGTTTGCTGTACACCGCCACGCCGCTGTAACCGCGCTTTTCGGCGCAATGCCAGTAGCCGTGCATACCGTGCGGATTTTTCATATCGTCTGACAGGTCGGCCTCTTGAGCTTTCAGTTCCTGCACGCAGACGATGTCGGCATCGGAAGCGGCGATGTATTCATAAAAACCTTTTTTATAGGCGGAGCGGATGCCGTTGACGTTGGCAGAGATAATTTTCAACATAAGATTTGAGTGATGTTTAAAAACGGATAATAGGATTGAAGTTTTCAGACGGCCTGCAAGTCATAAACAAATACTTTGGAATTGCGGCCGTTGGCATTGTATTCCTGCCGACGTTCAGCAGGCAGGTCATCGGCTGAGGCCGTCTGAAAGCCCCGTTCGACAAACCATTCGCCTGTATGCGTGGATAAGGCGAAAAGCGTTTTGATATTTAAGGCTCGCGCTTTTTGGAATAAATGTTCCAACAGCAATTCGCCGTAGCCGCCGTCACGCGCTTCGGGCGACACCACCAGGCAGGCCAATTCGCCGCACTCCGGCTCGGCAAAGGTTTTCAACGCCACGCAGCCGTAAATGTTTTGATCGTGTTCCAATACGGAAAAACTGGAAATATGGTTTTCCAAATACTCGCGGCTGCGGTGTAACAAGATGCCTTGTTCCGCCAGCGGACGGATTAAGGCGATGATGTGCGGAATGTCGTCGCTGCGTGCCTGACGGATGGAAACAAACGGCCCTCGGGCAATAGACGTACCGCTGCCCTCTCGGGTAAACAGCTCGCGCAACAGGCTGCCGTCTTCGCGGCCGTTGAGAATCTGCACCCGCGATACGCCGTTTTCCAGTGCGCACACTGCCGCATGGAGTAAATCGGCAGGTGCATCGGGATTGTCGCGCACCAATTCCTGCACTTCGCCGACAGACAAAGTATTGGCCAAAGAGCCGTCGGCGCGGCGAATACCGGTTTCTTCGGTCAAGAAAACCAGTTTCTCCGCCTGCAAAGCCATAGCCACTTCCTGAGCGGTTTCGCACATGCTCAGATTGAAGGTTTTGCCGCTGTACGAATGCCCCAAAGGACTGATCAGCACCACGGCGCCGCCATCCAAACGCAAACGGATTTCTTCTGCGTCGATTTTGCGGACGGTACCGGTATAGCCCATGTCCACGCCGTCAATAACGCCCAACGGACGGGCGGTAATAAAGTTGCCGCACGCAATAACCGGCGGCTTGCTCCGTTGCGGTGCGGATACGCTGCTGAACAAGGCGGCTTCGACATCGCTGCGGATAATCCCCGCCACCTGCTTCACTTCCATCAAAGTCGCTTCATCGGTAATCCGTCGGCTGCCGCTGTATTTCGGAACAAAATCCCGACCCGAAGCCAATTTGTCGAGCAAATGCCGCGAACCGTGCACCAAGACCAAACGCAAGCCCAAGCTGGCCAACAGATTCAAATCTGCGGCCAAACGAATCAGGGTTTCGCCTTCCAACAAGCTGTCGGTCACGCCGACCACCATGGTTTTGCCGCGCAAATATTGGATATAGGGCGCGGCCTCACGAAAGCTGGCAACAAAATGGGCGATGGCACTCATAGCAGGGCAAGATAAAAGAGTTGCATAATCAAAACCGTCAGCGCAATCAGCGATGCCAACGTCCAGTTGAAACCGTCCTTGCGCGTTTTGACCGCCACTTGCTCTTCCGACTTAGGCTCTTCCTTAAGCGCGCTATTGAGCAAATCGGAAATTTCTTTGCGCGAGAGTTTGGAATGCTTGAGGATTTGCGCGCCGATGTTATGCACGAGGCGCACATCCGATACCGCCACAGGCAGATGAGCCGGATCGGCCGGCAGGTTGCCCGACAGATAATCCTTGGCCTTAAACATCCCCGAACAACGCGTGCAGACCACGAAACCCTGCGCCACGTTCAACTGGGCATCTTTCACCCAATGCGGCGTTTTACAATGAGGACAAGAACAAGCAGGCATGAGTATTTCCGTAAGTGTATTGAATCAAAAATATATTTTAGCTAATGTTTCAGGCCGTCTGAAACAGTTTTCAGACGACCTGAGCATGATGTTATGGTTTAAACCGCACCGTAACGTTCGCGATAAGCTTTGACCGGCTCAAAGAAGCCGCCAAATTCGGCATTGTTTTGTAAGAGCGTGAACAAGTCGTTCAAGTTGGCAATCGAAACCACCGGCAAGCCGTATTGTTTTTCGACTTCCTGCACTGCCGACAATTCGCCCGTGCCTTTTTCCATGCGGTCGAGCGCAATGGCCACTGCGGCAGGCGTTGCGCCTTCGGCCTCAATCAGTTTGACCGACTCGCGCACGGATGTACCGGCGGAAATCACATCATCGATAATCAGCACGCGGCCTTTCAAAGGTGCGCCCACCAACACGCCGCCCTCGCCGTGGTCTTTGGCTTCTTTGCGGTTGTAGGCAAACGGTACGTTTACGCCTTTTTCCGCCAACATCATCGCTGTTGCCGCCGCCAAAATAATGCCTTTATAGGCTGGGCCGAACAGCATATCGAACTTCACGCCGCTGGCAATAATGGCTTCGGCGTAAAACTTCGCCAGCTGCAAAGTCGATGCGCCGTCATTGAACAAACCGGCATTGAAAAAATAAGGCGACTGACGGCCGGCCTTGGTCGTAAATTCGCCGAATTTCAACACGTTTTGTGCCAAAGCGAATTTGAGGAAGTCTTGACGGAAATCGGACATTTGGGTTCTCCCGAAAGATGTTGATTTATCAAAGAAACGATTATAAAGGATTCATGCGGAAAAATCAGGCCGTCTGAAAGCAGGTTCAACCCCGCTTTAAACCAACTTGCCCTATTCCCTTTCAAACCGACAAGGCGGCATTGCCGTCTTATCCCAGCAATCAAAACAGATTATTCACGATGATAAGGATGATTGTGCAAAATCGAAACGGCGCGATAAAGCTGCTCAGTCAGCAAAACACGCACCATGCCGTGCGGCAAGGTCAGGCTGGAAAGGCGCATCATCATGTTTGCCTGCTGTTTCAAACGGTCGGTCATGCCGTCTGCGCCGCCGATAATAAAGCAGACGTGTTCGCCGTTTTGCTGCCAGCCTTTCAAATGTTGCGCCAATTCGACCGAAGTCGGCGCTTTGCCGCGCTCGTCCAATACCACCAAAAACGCGCCCTGCGGTATGGCTTCCAACAGGCGTTTTTCTTCAGCCGCCATGCCCTGAGCCGCATTCACACCCGCACCGCGTTTCTCTGGCTTGATTTCTTTCAGCGCATAATTGACATCACGCCCGAAGCGTTTGGCGTACTCGCCGACGGCTTCATCCACCCAACGCGGCATTTTCGTGCCGACAGCCAAGACGGTGATATTCATGGAGTATCCTTTTGTTATCGAATTGTCGGTTGGATATTATGGTCAAGCAAGTTCTTAACCTTTTCAAACCATGAGCCAATGCCTACGCAACCGACTGAAAATAAAAGGCCGTCTGAAAGCCGAATGTATCCCGTTCGACTGTTTCAGACGGCCTTTCAATGATTAGCAGTGAACCAGTGTACCTTCGTTTTCGCCGGTTACCACGCGTTTGAGCGAGCCTTCTTTAGCAATACCGAATACCACAATATTGAGCTTGCGTTCGCGGCAGAGGGCGAAAGCGGTGGCATCCATCACTTTAAGGTTTTTCAACAAGGCTTCGTCAAAAGTAATGGTTTCGTAGCGTGTTGCAGATGGGTCTTTTTTCGGGTCTGCGGTGTACACGCCGTCGACGTTGGTGGCTTTGAGCATCACGTCGCAGTTCATTTCCGCACCACGCAATGCAGCGGCAGTGTCGGTCGTGAAGAACGGATTACCGGTACCTGCGGCGAAAATCACGACTTTGCCTTCTTCCAAATATTGAATGGCTTTAGGACGGGCGTAAGTTTCAGCGATTTGCTGCATAGACAGTGCGGATTGAACACGCGCTTTAATGCCCAAGGTTTCGAACGCGTCTTTGAGTGCCAAGGCATTCATCACGGTTGCCATCATGCCCATGTAGTCGGCAGTGGCGCGGTCCATGCTGCCCGCTTGTGCAGATACGCCGCGGAAAATGTTACCGCCGCCGACAACGATACCGACTTGCACGCCCATTCTCACGATTTCGGCAATTTCGCCGACAGTTTGAACGATGGTATCGTGATTGATGCCGAATGGATCAGAGCCCATCAGGGATTCGCCGGAGAGTTTCAGTAATACGCGTTTGTATTTGATTTGCTGTGTCATGGGATACCTTGCTTTCTTGAATGTCGTCGGTCGGAGTTTGGGCCGTCTGAATTTTCAAACGGTCGGATTACAATGATATGGTGTGTCGTTCTATTATTGTTTTGGTTTTCAGACGGCCTAAATATTCGGTCGTCTTAAAATAGGTACCGTAAACGGTTTTCTCAAAAAAAAGCACCCTGATTCGTTTGGAATCTAGGTGCTTTCTTTTTCATAAGTGCCTTACACTTTAGCAGCGGCAGCAACTTCGGCTGCGTAGTCAACAACGGCTTTCTCGATACCGTCGCCTACTTTGTAGCGTACGAAGCTGATCACTTCAGTGCCGTTTTCTTTAGCGAATTGGGCAACAGTTTGGTCAGGGTTCATCACGAACGCTTGGCCGTTCAGAGTGATTTCAGCCAAGAATTTGCGGATACGGCCTTCAACCATTTTAGCGGCGATGTCGGCAGGTTTGCCTGAAGCGATAGCTTGTTCGGTGTAGATGTGGCGTTCTTTTTCAACGGTTTCAGCATCTACTTCGGCTTCGCTTACGCATTGTGGTTTAGCAGCAACGATGTGCATACCGATTTTGCGTGCTACGTCTTCAGAGCCTTTGTACTCAACCAATACACCTTCGGTAGCCAAAGCACCGTGGATGTAGGCAACCAGTTGGTTGGCAGTGTCGATCACTTGGAAGCGGCGAACAGACATGTTCTCGCCCAATTTAGCGATGATGGCTTTGCGTTCTGCTTCAACCAGTTCGCTCAGTTCTTCAACAGAAGCCGGTTTTTTCTCGGCAGCAGTTTTCGCAACGAAGTTGGCAAATTCTACGAAGCCGGCGTCTTTAGCAACGAAGTCGGTTTCGCAGTTTACTTCAACCAATGCGCCGACATTGCCGTTGATCGCGTAAGCCAATACGCCTTCGGCAGCAGTACGGCCAGCCAGTTTACCGGCTTTCGCACCAGATTTAATACGCAGGATTTCTTCGGCTTTGTCGAAGTTGCCTTCAGCTTCAACCAAGGCTTTTTTGCATTCCATCATGCCCAGGCCGGTAGCGGCGCGCAGGTCGGCAACCATTTTTGCAGTAATTTCTGCCATTTTGAATCTCCTAGATTTTTGGGAACACGGCCATTGCCGTGTTTGGAAATAGTGGCCGTCTGAAACGGATTTCAGAACGGGATTTGAGAAAAGGGGCATAACGCCCCTCTTCTGTGTACCGAATTACTCGGCAGCAGCTTCTTGGGCAGCGGCTACAGTTTCTTGCAGCGCTTGGTTTTTGCCTTCCAAAACTGCGTCAGCGATGCCGCGGCAGTACAGGCGGATAGCTTTAGCGGAGTCATCGTTACCAGGGATAACGTATTTCACGCCGTCAGGGCTGTTGTTGGTATCGACTACAGCGATAACAGGGATGCCCAGTTTTTCAGCCTCAACCAGAGTACCTTTTTGGTAGCCGGTATCAATAACGAAAATCGCGTCAGGCAGGCCTTTCATGTTTTTGATACCGCCCAAAGAACGTTCCAGTTTTTCAACGTCGCGTTGCATTTCCAGAATTTCTTTTTTGTTGAAACCGCCTTCGGCAGCGTTTTCCAGGGCAGCAGTTTTTTCTTCCAGGCGTTTGATGGATTGCTTAACGGTTTTGTAGTTAGTCAGCATACCACCCAACCAACGGTAATCAACGAAAGGCATACCGGCACGGGTAGCTTCTTCGCGGATGATGTCGCGGGCTTGGCGTTTGGTACCTACGAACAATACTGTACCTTTGTTGGCAACCAGACGACGTACGGCTTCTTGCGCCTCTTGGAACATCGGCAGGGTTTTTTCCAAGTTTACGATATGGATTTTGTTGCGCGCACCGAAAATGTATTGAGCCATTTTCGGGTTCCAGAAACGGGTTTGGTGACCGAAGTGAACACCGGCTTCAATCATCTGACGCATAGTAATTTGGGACATGTTATTTCCTTGAAAGGGTTAAAGAGCACACATTCAATCGCATAGAACTTGATAGGCGGCGCCTATTGTCAAGCACCCTTCGGCGAAAGTGGGCATAAGTTTTAAAAAATAAAAGAGTGTTTCCGAAATGGAAAACTGACGGATTATAGCGGATAAGAGGCCGTCTGAAAAGGGATTTTATACCTTTCCGTCCTGTTTTTCATCCGCCTGTACCGCCTTTTGGCGGGCCGCTTCAAACTCCGCCTGCTCCTGCCGTTTCATCAGGCGGTTGCGGCGGCGGATGGTCACGACAAAGACCGTAAACACAGTGGGCAACACTGCCCAAAAAACCAAATAAATCAACGCGCGCGCAATACTCGGCTGCGCGGCGGAAAACATCACGGCAACAAAAAGATAGCCGATGGCGACAATGTGCCACATCGTGTGCGTCCTGTTTGAATGTTAACAAAATCGTTATAATCGCAACATTCTACCGCAATCCCGAAAGGCCGTCTGAAAATGAGGAATCCCGAAAAATCGGCACTACGCAAACAGTTCCGCCGTGCACGCGCCCAAATGAGCGCAGACGAGCGAAACGCCGCCACCGAAACCATCAACCGCCTGCTCAAGCCCTACATCAAAAAAGGACGGAAAATCGGCGTGTATTGGCCGATGGGCAAGGAATTGCGATTGGACGGCTTTGTCCGTGCCGCACAAAAACGCGGCGCAAAACTCTACCTGCCCTATATCGAACCGAACACGCGGCGGATGTGGTTCACCCCCTACCCTGCCGACGGTGCCAAACAAGAACGCAAACGCGGCCGCGCCAAATTGAGCGTACCCCAATTTACCGGCAAAAAAATCCGCGTCCACCAACTCAGCCTACTGATTGTCCCCATCGTCGGCATCGACAAACGCGGCTACCGCCTCGGACAAGCCGGCGGCTATTACGACGCCACCCTCTCCGCCATGAAATACCGCCTGCAAACCCAAACCCTGGGCGTAGGCTTCGGCTGCCAACTGACTGACACCCTACCGACCGAACCGCACGACCTGCCGCTGGACGGGTTTGTATCGGAGTCGGGCGTGCTGGTGTTCAAACATCATTAATCAATAGCTTTCAGACGACCTCAGAGATGCTGTCCGCTAAGACACTATAAAAGGTCGTCTGAAAACTCAAACCATCAAATACAAAGGAAATCCCATGACTGATTTCTCATCCACTCCCGTTTTATCCTTCGACCGCGTCCGTCTCGAACCTTTAACAACGGCACACGAAGCCGGTTTGCGCGAAGCTGTTTGCGACGGCGAAGTTTGGAAGCTCAACGTAACCACCGCGCCCGAACCCCACCAAGTGGCGGACTATATCCGTACTGCTATGCAAACCCGTCTCGCCTTTGCCGTCATCGACGAAGATACGGGCAAAATCGTCGGTTCGACTTCGCTTTACCACATCGACCCCGCCATCCCGCGCCTGTATATCGGTTACACATGGTATGCCCTGTCGGCACAGCGCACGCACATCAATACCGCCTGCAAAATCATGTTGCTCGACTACGTTTTCGACACTTTAAACTGCCGTTGCGTCTGCTGGCAGACCGACAACCTCAACACCGCCTCCCAACGCGCCATCGAACGCTTGGGCGCACACCAAGACGGCATCTTGCGCTGCCACAAGCTGCGGAAAGACGGCAGCGTGCGCGATACGGTTGAATACAGCCTGCTGCGTGAGGAATGGCCGCAGGCAAGGGTAAAACTGCTCGAAAAAGCGGCAGCTTATGACGCGTCCTGAAAAAACGTTTTCTTCTTCATTTTTTCATCAGAATACGCCCATCTTGCTGACAATCCGAACTCTTTAAAAAATTAATGAAATAAGGTGCAACACCATCAATCCCCTGATAAATAAAGGCCGTCTGAAAGTTTCAGACGGCCTTTATTCGGATTAAACCTCACTTGGCATCTTTAAACCCGCGTTTCAAATGCACCATCAACAATGCGACGGCAGCAGGCGTGACGCCGGAAATGCGGCTGGCTTGGCCGACGGTTTCAGGTTTGTGCTGGTTGAGCTTTTGCTGCACTTCTGCCGACAAACCTTTGACTTTGCTGTAATCGATATCCTCGGGCAGCTTTAAGGTTTCGATGTCGCGGCGGCTGTCGATTTCTTCGTTTTGGCGATCGATATAGCCTTGGTATTTGACTTGGATTTCCACTTGTTCGACTACGCTGTCGGCAAGTGCGGTTTCAGGTTGTGCGTCGGGCAGGGTCATCAGCGCGGCGTAGTCGAGGTTCGGGCGGCGCAGGAGGTCGTGCAGGTTGGCTTCGCGGCTGAGTTTTTGGCCGAATACGCGCAGCTGCTCTTCTTCGGCGAGTTTTTGCGGTGTGTACCACGTTGTTTTCAAACGTTGAATTTCGCGTTCGATAGCTTCGCGTTTTTCGTTGAACATGCGCCATTGTTCTTCACCCACCAAGCCGATTTTGTAGCCGTCTTCGGTCAGGCGCATGTCGGCGTTGTCTTCCCTGAGTTGCAGGCGGTATTCGGCGCGGCTGGTGAACATGCGGTAAGGTTCGTTCACGCCTTTGGTGATGAGGTCGTCCACCAATACGCCGAGATAGGCTTGTTCGCGGCGCAGCAGGAGCGGGTCTTGTTCGCGGATGTATTGCACGGCGTTTGCGCCTGCGAGCAGGCCTTGCGCGGCGGCTTCTTCGTAGCCGGTCGTGCCGTTGATTTGTCCGGCGAAGAAGAGGCCTTGGATGGTTTTGGTTTCTAGGCTGGCTTTGAGGTTGCGCGGATCGAAGTAGTCGTATTCGATGGCGTAGCCGGGGCGCAGGATATGGGCGTTTTCAAGGCCCTTCATACTGCGCACGAGCGCGATTTGAATATCGAACGGCAGGCTGGTGGAGATACCGTTAGGATAGTATTCGTGCGTGGTCAGGCCTTCGGGTTCGAGGAAAATCTGGTGGCTGTCTTTGTCGGCGAAGCGGTTGATTTTGTCTTCAATAGACGGGCAGTAGCGCGGGCCGACGCCTTCGATTTTGCCGGTAAACATGGGACTGCGGTCGAAGCCTGAGCGGATGATGTCGTGGGTTTGCGTGTTGGTATGCGTAATCCAGCAGGACACTTGGCGAGGGTGCATATCGGCGCTGCCGCGTACGGACATTACAGGAACGGGTGTGTCGCCGGGTTGTTCGGTCAGTTGGGAGAAATCAATCGTACGCCCGTCAATACGCGGCGGCGTGCCGGTTTTCAGACGGCCTTGAGGCAGGTTCAATTCGCGCAAGCGGCCGCCTAATGATTTGGCGGCGGGGTCGCCGGCGCGGCCACCTTCGTAGTTTTCAAAACCGATGTGGATTTTGCCGGACAAAAATGTGCCGGCGGTCAACACGACAGCGCGTGCTTTAAACTCCACGCCCATCGCGGTAACCACGCCGCTGATGCGTTCGCCATCAAGCGTTACGTCTTCAACGGCTTGTTGGAAAAGCTCCAGATTTTCTTGGTTTTCCAGCATTTCGCGGATGGCAGCTTTATATAGGATACGGTCTGCCTGCGCGCGCGTGGCTCGCACTGCCGCACCTTTGCTGGCGTTCAATCGGCGGAACTGGATGCCTGATTTGTCGGTCGCCAACGCCATCGCGCCGCCGAGCGCGTCGAGTTCGCGCACTAAATGGCCTTTGCCGATGCCGCCGATGGAGGGGTTGCACGACATTTGGCCGAGGGTTTCGATGTTGTGTGAGAGCAGCAGGGTTTGCGCACCCATGCGTGCGGCGGCAAGCGCGGCTTCGGTACCGGCATGGCCGCCACCGACGACAATCACGTCGTAGGTTTTGGGGTAAATCATGTAAGTCATTTTTATGTGTTCTGTAAAGGTTTCAGACGGCCTTTTGTTGATCAGGCCGTCTGAAAAGTGGAATCAAATCTTAAAAAACCAAGCTTAGAAGGTATAGCCTGTTTCCAATTCGTCATCGCCGACCAATTCGACCAGCAATGCATACAGCGGTGCCAAATCGTTGTAACGGCGCGATACGCGGCGCAAGTAGTTCAAGAAGCGCGGGATTTCCGGGCGGTATTTGTCTTTGCCGTCGCGGTAGTACAGACGGGCAAAAATACCGGCCACTTTCAAATGGCGTTGTACGCCCATCCATTCAAACCAGCGGTAGAACTCGTCAAACTCGGCAGGCACAGGTAACTCGGCAGCGCGTGCTTTTTCCCAGTAACGGATGACCAAGTCCAATACAAATTCTTCTTCCCATTCGATAAACGCATCACGCAGCAGCGATACCAAATCATAGGAAATCGGGCCGTAAAGCGCGTCTTGGAAGTCCAACACGCCCGGGCGGCCTTTTGCCAGCATCAGATTGCGGACGATAAAGTCGCGGTGGACATACACTTTGGGCTGAGCCAACAAGGGTGGCAACAGCGTATCGACGGTTTGCTGCCACAACTGGCGTTGCTTGAAGGTCAGCTCGCGGCCCAATTCTTTGGCCACAAACCATTCGGGGAACAAATTAATCTCGCGCAGCATGACTTCGCGGTCGTATTCCGGCAGTTTGCCGGGCTGGCTGGCCTTTTGCAGCTCGATCAGTTCGTCGATGGCTTCGAGCAGCAGGGCTTTGTGGGCGGTTTCACTGTTTTCCTGATTCATGGCGGTCAGGAATGTGGTATTGCCCAAATCGTTCAACACCATAAAGCCCAACGCTTCATCCACATGAAGCACTTGCGGCACATTGACCATGTTAAACAGTTTTTGTACTTTCAAATAAGGTGCAACACTCATCTTCTCAGGAGGCGCATCCATACAGATAACGGTCTGGCCGTCTGAAAACGTCGCACGGAAATAGCGGCGGAAGTCGGCATCGGCTGCCGCAAAGCTCAATTCGAACGGCTGGTTTGGGTAAACAGACTCCAGCCAGTTTTGTAATTCGGTTTGTCGTTGCATAGCGGTATCGCAGAATTTCAGGTTACAATAACCGCTATTCTAACTGGCAAACCGATTTAAGGGGCGATTTTGGCTCGTTTATTTTCACTCAAACCCTTGGTACTCGCCTTAATTATGGGCTTTGGCGCAACAGCCGTACGCGCGGAAGATGCTTCTGTTCCGCAGGCGGAAGACTATACCCCTGCCCACACCGCCGCATCCAAACCGGCACAAACCAGCCAAAGCGAAGCCGATCCGCTTTCTTTGGGCAGCACTTGCCTGTTTTGCGACCACGAAGATGCCAAGCCGGCCGAAACCGCCGAAATCAAACGCAGCGGCGAACCTGCCCTGCCTGCCGATTACACCCGCGTCAATGCCGATAAAATAGAAGGTCAGACCCAAGTCGGCGTCCGTGCCGAAGGCGATGTCATTATCGAGCGCAATGCCGACGTTCTCAACGCCGATTGGGCGCAATACGACCAAGCCACCGACACCGTTACCGCCGGCGACCGCTTTACCCTGTATCAAAACGGTTCGACCGTATCCGGCGACCAATTGGTTTACAACCTCAAAGACCAAACCGGTTCCGGCACCGCCGTGCGCCTCAATACCGAGCAAGGCGGCCGTCGCCTTCAAAGTGTCAGCGAAAAAGCCGAACTCAAAGGCAAAGGCCTCTACAAGCTCATCAATACCAAATTCAACACCTGCTCGCCCGGCGATGCCAGCTGGTATATCCAAGCGCAAAGCATTGAAGCCGATGAATCGACAGGTATCGGCGTGGCCAAACACGCTTCGCTGGTATTCGGCGGCGTGCCTGTCCTCTACACACCTTGGGCGGACTTCCCCATCAACGGCAACCGCAAAAGCGGCCTGCTCGTTCCGACCATTGCCACAGGTTCAGACGGCCTTGAGCTGAGCCTGCCCTACTACTTCAACCTTGCCCCAAATTTGGATGCCACCATCCGCCCGGGCATTATCAGCAAACGCGGCGTGCAATTGGGCGGCCAAGTCCGTTACCTGCAACCGAATTACAGCGGCGAAGTCGATGGAGACTGGATGCCGAACGACCAAAAAAGCATCCACAACAACCGCTACCAGTTCAAATGGAAACACCAGCAGCAGCTGAACAGCAAAATCAGCGGCGGCATCAACTACAACCAAGTTTCCGACGATGATTACTACCGCGACTTCTACGGCCGAGAAGACATCGCGCGCAACGTCAACCTAGACCGTCAGGCATGGCTCAATTACAGCGACAAACTGTTGGGCGGCAGCTTCGACGGCTCGTTGCGCGTACAAAAATATCAAACGCTTGCCAACCAAGACGGTTATAAAGACGAGCCTTATGCCATCATGCCCCGTCTGACCGGCCGTTGGCAAAGCCATCTCGGCAAAGCGCAACTTAACGTATTAGGCCAATTTACCCGCTTTGACCACGACACCAAGCAAGACGGCAGCCGCGTGGTACTCTACCCGAGCATCAAATGGGATTTCCACAACCAATGGGGCTACATCCGGCCTAAAGTCGGCGTACATGCCACTTATTACAGCCTCAACAGCTTCAACGGTCAAAGCGGCCGCAATGTCAGCCGCGTTCTGCCGATTATCAACGTCGACAGCGGCCTGACTTTCGAGCGCAGGGCTCGACTCTTCGGCGGAGAATACCTGCAAACGCTTGAACCGCGCCTGTTTTACAACTACATTCCGACCAAATCCCAAAACGACCTGCCTAATTTCGACAGCTCCGAAAACAGCTTTAGCTACTCGCAGCTGTTCCGCGAAAACCTGTATTCAGGCAACGACCGCATCAATTCGGCCAACAGCCTGACGCTGGCTACACAAAGCCGTATCCTCAACCCCAACACCGGTGCGGAACTCTTCCGTGCAGGTATCGGCCAGAAGTTTTATTTCAAAAAAGACAGCGTCCTGCCTGACGGCAACGTCAGCAATTATCCGCGCAGCCAATCCGACTGGGTAGCCTTTGCACACGGCAACCTTACTCCGAGCACACGCATTGATTTGGATGTCCACTACAACCAAAACCTAAGCCGTGCCGAGAGCTACGCCGCAGGGATTACCTACAATCCCGAACCCGGCAAAGTCTTAAGCGCGCGCTACAAATACGGACGCAACGAACGCATTTATCTGCAAGCCAACGGCGACTATTTCTACGACAGGCTCAGCCAAGTCGACCTTGCCGCCCAATGGCCGTTGAGTAAAAACCTGTACGCCGTCGCCCGTTACAACTACGAAATCGAAGCCAAAAAACCGCTGGAAATGCTCATTGGTGCAGAATACAAAAGCAACTGTGGCTGCTGGAGCGCAAGCTTGGTCGGCCAACGCTATGTTACCGGCGAAAACAGCCACAAAAACGCCGTATTCTTCAACCTCCAACTCAAAGACTTGAGCAATATCGGCAACAACCCATTCGAAAAACTCCGCTTAGCCATTCCCGGTTACAGCAAAACCAACGAGGTAGTCAAACAATGAACTTCAAACCCCTGATTCTCGTCGCCGCACTCACTCTCGCAGTAGGCGCACACGCTGCCCCTAAAGCCAAAGCTGGCAAAGCGCGCGCAGCCAAAGCCCCTGCCGTCAGCGCCACCACTATGCCCGCCGTACAAAGCGGCGTACATCTTTCGGACGGCATTGCCGCGGTTGTCGACAACGAAGTCATTACCCACCGTCAAGTAGAACAAGCCGTGGCACAAGCGCGTCAAACCATGCCTAAAGGCACGCAAATGGACGCCAACGAGCTGCGCCAACAGGTTTTGGCACAAATGATCAACCAATCCCTGATCCTCCAAGCAGGCAAACGCCGTAATATCCAAGCAACCGATAGCGAAATCGAAGCCGTTATCGCGCACAACCCCAACATCAAAAACCCATCTGCCGCCGTCCGTCAAGACATCGCCGACAGCATTATTGTTGAAAAAGTGCGCCAACAAGCCATCATGCAAAACAGCCGCGTGAGCGACTCCGAAGTGGCACGTTACATCGAGCAGGCCAAACAACAAGGCGTAACCCTGCCTGAAGCAGACCCTGTGCGCCAATATCATACCCAACACATCCTCATTAAAGCCGACAACGACAATGCCGCCGTCGGCGCAGAAAGCACCATCCGTAAAATCTACTCACAAGCCCGCAGTGGCGCAGATTTCGGCGGTTTGGCACGCCAATACTCGCAAGACAGCAGCGCCGGCAATGGCGGCGATTTGGGCTGGTTTGCCGACGGCATGATGGTTGCCCCGTTTGAAGAAGCCGTCCACAAACTCAAACCCGGCCAAATCAGCGCCCCTGTCCGCACCCAATTCGGCTGGCACATCATCAAGCTGAACGACGTCCGCGAAGCAGGTACGCCTGAAGAGCGCCAACAAAACGCCGTCCGCCAATACCTGTCCCAACAAAAAGCGCAACAGGCGACCACCAACCTCCTGCGCGAACTGCACAGCAGCTCCTACGTTGACGTACGCTAATCGCGCGTATTGTTAAAAAGGCAGAAATCCGTACAATAAGGCCATCTGAAATCCATTGTTCAGACGGCCTTTTTTCCTTAAGTAACCCATTGATTAAAGCACCCCATCATGCCCATCCGCCCCAACTGGCAAGCCGCCACCCTGCTGCAAGCCGAAGAAACCGCCCTTACTTCCGCCCATACCGGCCGCACCTACCGCATTCAAGCCGCGGCACTCGGTGAGCGTCCGGCAGGCGGCTATCCCGTGCTGTATATTCTTGACGGAGATGCCTTTTTCCCCGCCATCCTCAATATGGCGCAATCCCTGCTCATCAACCCCATCACCAAAAGCCATGCCGCCTGTCTGATTGTCGGTATCGGCTACACCGGCGGCACCATCCGCGACTTAAGCCAACGCGCCCTCGACTACACGCCGCCGCTGCCCGACAACGCGCCCGAATCCGAACGCAAACAATACGGCCAAGCCGACCGCTTCAGCCGCTTTCTCGATGACGAACTCTCCGCCCTGCTCGACGGCAAATACCGCATCGATACCCAAAACCAAGCCGTCTTCGGCCACTCATTCGGCGCCTTGTACGGCCTCTATTCCCTGTTCACCCGCCCCGAACGATTCCGCCATTATTTGCTGGTGTCACCGTCTATCTGGTGGCAAGACCGCCGCGTACTCGATTGGCTGCCCGACACTTTACCGCAAAGAATCGGCATCCGCCTCGGCGCAGGCGAACATGAGGGCAGAAACAACCGCCCCGACCAAACCAGCCGCGGCATGGTTGCACAAGCCAAAATTCTTGCCGGCACTTTGCACCACCTCGGCGCGGATGTCCGCTTTACTCTCTACCCCAACGCCAATCACGGCAACGCCCCGTTTTACGCCCTGACCGACTGCATCGAATATTTGCGCAACGCATGGCAGCGTTGAAACAGGTTTGCCAAACATTGAGGCCGTCTGAAACGCAAACACCAAAGCGTATTGAACCTATTGGGTCAATTTAAAACTACTAAAGTCCAATCAAAAAAGGCCGTCTGAAATCTACTGTTCAGACGGGCTTTGATATACGGTTTGCCAATCAGCCATTATCCCTGCTTTTTCCATTCCAAAGCCAAATCATACAGCGCCTTTTTATTCTCGCCGGTAATCTTAGCGGCAAGCTCGGCGGCTTGTTTGGTCGGCAACTCGGCCGCAAGGATTTTCATGGTATTTTGCGCCGCCTCGGGCAAATCGCTGTGCTTCTCTTTTACCGCAGGGTGCAACACCAGCACCATCTCGCCACGCGTTTGGTTGCTGTCGTTTTTAAGGGCGGCTTGGATTTCGGCAACCGTGCCGCTGAGGAAAGTTTCAAATGTTTTGGTGATTTCGCGCGCCAAAGTCAAACGGTGATCGGGGAACTGTGCAGCCATATCCGCAAGACTTGCTTCGATACGGTGCGGCGTTTCAAACATCACAATCGGAAAATCGGATTCCGCCCATTTGGCCAGCAGCTTTTGGCGTTCGCCGGCCTTAGGTGGTAGGAAACCGTTGAAATAAAAATCGGATTCCGTCACACCGGCCACGCTCAATGCCCCCATGACCGCGCTTGCGCCGACCACAGGCACCACTTTAAATCCGGCTTCGCGCACGCGGGCGGCAAGTTTCGCACCGGGATCGCAAACCGCAGGCGTACCCGCATCCGAAACTTGGGCAACGCTCAGGCCGTCTGAAAGATAGGCGATGATTTTATCGGCCATTTGCTGCTCGTTGTGTTCGCGAACGCTCACGAGTTTGCCCTGAATACCGTACGCACTCAAAAGCTGGGCGGTAACACGGGTATCCTCGGCGCAGATAATGTCGGCCTTTTGCAGCACGGCCAGTGCGCGCAACGTTATGTCGGCTAAATTGCCGATGGGTGTGGCAACAACGTATAATATCTGTTTTTCGATGCTGTCGACGGCTTTTTGCAGGTGTTTTGTGTACATAGATTCAAGGCCGTCTGAAACGGCGTCTCTTTAAAAACAATGATTATATAACGGGTAAACTTTTCATGCGCTTAAACCACAAACAGGGGGCGGCGGCCGAAGATGCGGCGCTGGCATTCCTGCTGGACAAAGGCTGCTCGCTGTTGGCGCGGAACTGGCATTGTGCCTACGGCGAAATCGATTTAATCGTCAAAAACGGCGGTACGATTGTGTTTGTTGAAGTAAAATACCGCAAAAACCGAGGTTTCGGTGGAGCCGCATACAGCATCTCGCCGTCCAAATTATTGAAATTGCAACGAAGTGTAGAGTATTATCTGCAAAAGCACGGGTTAAACCATGCGCCCTGCCGCCTGGATGCGGTACTGATCGAGGGCGACGGCCAACCCGAATGGATTCAAAATATTACAGGTTAACCTCATGACAACATTACAAGAACGCGTTTCCGCACATTTTGCCGAGAGCATCCGCGCCAAGCAGGAAGCTGAAAAAGTACTGGTCGAGCCGACCGCACAGGCCGCCGAGCTGATGCTGCAATGCCTGATGAACGACGGCAAAATCCTGGCCTGCGGCAACGGCGGTTCGGCTGCCGACGCGCAGCACTTCGCCGCAGAAATGACCGGCCGTTTTGAAAAAGAACGCATGGAATTGGCCGCTGTCGCGCTGACAACAGACACTTCCGCCCTGACCGCCATCGGCAACGACTACGGTTTCGACCATGTATTCAGCAAACAAGTGCGCGCACTCGGACGTGCCGGCGACGTATTGGTCGGCATCTCCACCTCCGGCAATTCCGCCAACGTCATCGAAGCCATCAAAGCGGCACACGAACGCGATATGCACGTCATCGCCATGACCGGCCGCGACGGCGGAAAAATCGCCGCCATGCTCAAAGATACCGACGTTTTGCTCAACGTCCCTTATCCGCGCACTGCCCGCATTCAAGAAAGCCATATTTTGCTGATTCACGCCATGTGCGACTGCATCGACTCCGTCCTGCTTGAAGGCATGTAACCCTTTCTTTTCAGACGGCCCATCCCTTAGAGGCCGTCTGAACGCCCACCCGTCCATACCCAAGGAAAAGGATATGAAGAATATCAAACGCTACGCCCTCCCCGTTCTGACAGCGACCCTCTTGAGCCTGAGTCTGAGCGGCTGCGTCGGCGCACTGATCGGCGGTGCAGCCGTCGGCACCAAATCCGCCGTCGACCGCCGCACCACCGGTGCGCAAACCGACGACAACGTTATGGCCCTGCGCGTCGAAACCACTGCACGCTCCTACCTGCGCCAAAACAACCAAGTCGAAGGCTACAAGCCCAAACTGAACGTTGTCGGCTACAACCGCCACCTGCTCCTGCTCGGCCAAGTGGCTACCGAAGGCGAAAAACAATTTGTTGAACGCATCGCCCGTTCCGAACAAGCCGCAGAAGGCGTGTACAACTACATCACCGTTGCCTCGCAAGCGCGTTCGCTCGGCGATGTGACTAACGATACCTGGGGCACATCCAAAGTCCGCGCCACCCTGTTGGGCCTCAGCCCGGCCACCCAAGCACGCGTCAAAATCGTGACTTACGGCAACGTGACCTATGT
>NZ_CATNVN010000017.1:0-19060 GCF_951230505.1 uncultured Neisseria sp. | reverse complement strand
CATAATGCCGATGACTGTAGATGCTTTTGCAGGCGCTTTCGGTTGGTCGTTATCTTGCGTACCGCCGCTGATCAGATCAGGAACGGGTACATGAATGCTGCGACCCAAAACTTTACCCAATAAATAGCCGCTGAAATACCAAGTAATCAAGGTAACCGGCAAACCCAAAATCAGCAGTTGACCGATGTTTGCGCCATAAAATTCAGAAGCGGCAATCGGGCCGGGATGAGGCGGCAGGAAGACGTGCATGACGGAAAATGCGCCAATAGATGCCAACGCATAGGGCAAAACAGTTTGCTTCATGCGGCGTGCCGTTGCAAACACAATCGGCAACATCACCACCAAGCCGGCATCAAAGAAAATCGGAAAACCAAAAATCAAAGAAGCCACGCCTAAGGCAAACGGCGCACGTTTTTTACCAAAAATCCGAATCAGCGCATCCGCCAAAGATTGGGCACCGCCGGAAGTTTCCACCAAACGGCCGAGCATTGCGCCCAAACCGACCAGCAACGCCACGCTGCCGAGCGTACCGCCAAAATTTTTGACCAACACATCATTGACGATACTGCCCATAGGCAGGCCTGTTACGATAGCAGTCAGCAGGCTGACCAATACCAACGTCAGCAAAGCATGAACACGCAGTTTCACAATTAAAATCAAAATCAGCAAAATTGCCGCCGCCGCAATACCGAGCAAAGTACCGGCACTCAGCGTTTGAGTCCAACCATCCATTTTGAAGCCTTTCTCTGTAAGAAAAATACAAATTTATTAATGTTTTTTAACATATATGAATACGATAACACATTTACCCATGAAATCGTACGGCTGAATCCGGCCAAAATATAAGCACCTATTTTTCCAAACCCTTTTTGTAAGATGCTTGAAAATAAGGAGGACAAAGAAAAACAAGAACAATAAAAAGGCCGTCTGAAAAGTAGTTTATTTTCAGACGGCCTGACATTATGCTTCTCAATAAGATAGAAATAGATGGCTTTTTCAAAGATCTGAAACCAAGCCCCTCGGTTATACCTTAGTAAAAATTACCTCGTTTTCCAAACGTGATTTCGGCAATTTAGCATTAAAATCATCTTCGGCGCGATAGCCCAATGCAACAACGGCAACAGCACGATAACCTTTTTCAGCCAAACCAAATTCTTGATCCAAAACAGCCATATCCACCCCTTCCAACGGAACGGCATCCACACCCAAGGCCGCAGCGGCAAACAGGGTAAAGCCCAAATTAATATGAACTTGTCTCGACAACCATTGGGTTTCGTCTTGCATTTGATTGCGGTGGATACCCAAGAAAGTACGGCGCGCATTATCGCCCATTTGCTTATTTTCGGCCGTAGCAAAACGTCCGTCTTTATCTTCCTGTTCCAACACGCCTGCCAAATAGTCATCATCGGCATGCACCCGCGCCGCAAATACGATTACATGAGAAGCGTTGATGATTTTGGGCAGGTTGTACGGAAAATTTTCTGCAGATTTGGCTACCCGTGCTTTCCCTGCTTCATTATCCGTAATCACAAAATGCCAAGGTTGGATATTGACGCTGGAAGGACTGTAGCGCAGTGCCGCTTCGATTTGGGCAAAATCTTCGGCTGAAATTTTTTTGGAGGCATCAAAAGATTTGGTGCTGTAACGTTTTTGTACGATATCCTGAACATTCATCATGTTGCTCCTTAAAATTTAAAACTGTCATAAACACAAAGGCCGTCTGAAAAGTCCTTCAGACGGCCTTTATTCTCAAATTTCCGCCGGCGGTTGCGGTGTATCCTCATCTTCCTGTTGCGTTTTGGCCTTGGCAAAACGGCTGAACCAAATACCTGCTTCGTAGAGCAGAATCAGCGGAACGGCAAGCAGGGTTTGAGAAATTACGTCAGGCGGCGTGATAATTGCGGCTACAATAAACGCACCCACGATAACATACGGACGGGCGTTCTTAAGCTGAGCAGTCGAAACAATGCCCATTTTTGCAAGCAACACCACAACAACGGGCACTTCAAACGTCGTACCGAATGCGACAAACATGCCCAAAATAAAGGACAGGTATTTGTCGATATCGGTCGCCATATTGACGCCGACAGGGGTTACACCGGCCAAGAATTTGAAAATAACGGGAAACACCAGAAAATAGGCAAACGCCATACCGACGAAGAAAAGCGTTACGCTGGACAACACCAGCGGCGTAATCAAACGCTTTTCGTTTTGGTATAAGGCCGGGGCGACAAACGCCCAAACTTGATACAGCGTGTGCGGCAAGGACAGCAGAAACGCCGCCATCAAGGTAACCTTGACCGGCACAAAAAACGGCGCGATCACATCGGTCGCAATCATGCTGGTATCTTTAGGCAGATTGGCCATCAATGGTTCAGCAACAAAAGTATAGAGCTGCTGGGCAAACGGCATCATGCCCAAGAAGCAGATGACGATGCCGATGACGATCCACATCATGCGGCGGCGCAGCTCGAGAAGATGCTCGATAAGCGGTTGGACGGGTTGTTCGTGTTGAGGTTCGGACACCGGTTGACTCACTTTTTACTTACGGACGCGCAGTTTGGGCTTGGCGTGGAATTTCGGGCGCATATCGCGTTTGCGGCTCATCGCCTGCTTACGCAGAGATGTCGTATGCAGCGGAGGAACATCGGCAGCAGGAGATTCGATATAGCTGACTTCAACCGCAGGAGCTGGGGAAACCGAAGCCGTCAAATACTCACGCCAAGCGCGGTCTTGCTCGGACTCGGCATTTTCAGCCTCGACAAGCTCTTGGGTTTGCACTGCCCCACCCTGCTCAGAAGCTTGGATTGCACTTTCATGCTCAGTGCTATTTGAAGCCAGATCAGGTAAAGGATTGCCAAACTCATCCACACCAAAATCGGCAGGCGTTTTCTGTTCGGGCAGGCGTTCCCATGGCTTAAGGCCGTCTGAAATATCGCTCAGATTTTTTTGTGCATCGTTGCCCAAGTCTTTGATACCGTCGCGAAACTCGGATGCGGCGGTTTCAAATTCCTGCTTCACCTTGCGCAATTCGTCCAACTCAGCCTGAGTATTGAGCTCCTGCTTGACGTTGTTGACGAAGCCTTGCAATTTACCGACCAAACGCCCGGCCGTGCGCGCGGCTTGTGGCAGACGTTCGGGGCCAAGCACTATTAGGGCGACAACGCCGACCAGCAGCAGCTCGCCCAAACCGAAATCAAACATGGATTATGCTTTGTCTTCGTCTTTTTTGTGTTCGATGACTTCGTCTTTTTTGGCATCTTTGCCGTCTGTACCTTCGTTCAGGCCTTGTTTGAAGTCATGCACTGCACCGCCAAGGTCTTTGCCGACGTTGCGCAATTTTTTGGTACCGAATACCAAAACGACGATAATCAGTACGATGATCCAGTGCCAGAGAGAGAAGCTACCCATGATAAATCCTTGAATTTGTTAAAAATAGATAATAGTTATGTAGGCGTACCCATGATATGGATATGCAGGTGGAAGACTTCTTGTCCGCCGCCTTTACCTGTGTTGATCAGGGTTTTGAAACCGTTGGTCAAACCTGCCTCATGGGCAATTTGAGGAACTTTCAACATCATTTTGCCCAACAGGGTTTGATGTTCGGCAGTGGCGTGTGCCAGTGAATCGAAGTGTACTTTCGGAATCAGCAGCAGATGCACCGGCGCAGCAGGACGGATGTCTTTGAAACAAAGCATCTCATCGTCTTCGTAAACGGTTTGTGCCGGAATATCTTTGGTTGCGATTTTGCAGAAAATACAATTATCCATAATGGCTCCAATGGCCGTCTGAAAACGGGCGTAACGAGTTTCAACCCAAAAAGTGAAATCGTTTTTGCCCCAAGAGACGGATTCTGAAACAGGTCAAATACGGGATTGTAATATAAATTCAAGATTCTTTGCGAGAAGCTTTTTCCACTAATCCCGACAAACCTTGACGGCGCGCAAGCTCGTTTACTACATCTTCGGCGCGCAATCCGTGATGCGCCAATAAAACCATGGTATGAAACCACAAATCCGCCACTTCGTAAACCAAATGTTCGCCACCGCCATCTTTAGAAGCCATCAAGGTTTCACCCGCTTCCTCGATGACTTTTTTCAAAATCTTGTCTTCGCCTTTGTGCAGCAGTTGTGCGACATAAGAAGCATCGGGATTGCCGCCTTTGCGCGAATCAATGACGTTTTGAATTTGGGTAAGGATAGTATCGGTCATGGTCGGTTTCTCTTATTTTCTTTCAGACGGCCTTAAGGATGTTTATGTCCGTAAATCGCTTCTTCGTCTTTCAACACGGCATCGACTGTCCGCCATGCCCCGTCTTGCCAAACTTTGTAAAAACAGCTTTCACGCCCTGTATGACAGGCAATGCCGCCGTTTTGTTCAATCAGCATGACCACAGCATCGCCATCACAATCCAGTCGCAATTCATGTACTTTTTGCGTATGTCCGGACTCTTCGCCCTTCATCCATTGTTTTTGGCGGGAACGGCTGTAATAGTGGGCAAACCCGGTTTCTACGGTTTTTTGCAGGGCCTCGGCGTTCATCCAGGCAACCATCAGCACACGGTGTGTCTGCCAATCTTGGGCAATCGCGCAAACCAAACCTTTTTCATCAAATTTTACGGCATTCAGCAGCGTTTCGTTTATGTTCGACATTCGCGTCTTTCTCCCATATTTTCAGACGGCCTTTGGATAGCAATCACAAACGCACTTCAATTCCTGCTTCGCGCATGGCCAGTTTCGCTTCGCGGATGCTCGCTTCGCCAAAGTGGAAAATACTGGCGGCCAACACTGCATCTGCCTTCCCGTCCTTAATGCCGTCTATCAAGTGTTGAACAGAACCGACGCCGCCGGAAGCAATGACCGGAATATCGACCGCTTCGCTGACCGCGCGTGTCAAAGGCAGGTTGAAACCTTGTTTGGTACCGTCCCGGTCCATGCTGGTCAGCAAAATCTCGCCCGCACCGCGCCGCTGCATTTCGACAGCCCATTCCACCGCATCCAAACCGGTCGGATTACGTCCGCCGTGGGTAAAGATTTCCCAACGGGTGTTTTCAGGGTTGACCGCTTTGGCATCGACGGCAACAACAATCGCTTGCGAACCAAAAAAACCGGCCGCTTCGTTTACCAAATCAGGATTGGTTACAGCGGCCGTATTGATGCTGGCCTTATCGGCACCGGCATTAAGCAAACGACGGATATCGGCAACTGTGCGTACGCCGCCGCCGACCGTCAATGGAATAAAAACTTGTGATGCGACTGCCTCAATGACGTGCAAAATAGTGTCGCGATTATCGCTGGAGGCGGTGATATCCAAAAAGGTCAACTCATCTGCGCCTTCATCGTTGTAGCGTTTGGCAACGTCAACCGGATTGCCTGCATCGCGCAGACCCAAAAAGTTAACACCTTTTACCACGCGACCGTCTTTTACATCCAGACAAGGAATAATTCGTTTTGCCAATGCCATACTCAATACCTCTTATCCGTTATCAGGCCGTCTGAAACCGTCAGGCCAAAAATTTGCTCAACCAATCCGGCAAATGTTGCAACAGCTGAAAATAACCAATGCCGGCTATCATCGCCAAAACACAGGAAATAATGAAATTGCTGTCGATGCGGCCGACGATGGAAAAAATCAAACCGGCAAATGCCCATATTATCCCGTTGAAAATCATCCAATAGGTATCGATAATCGGCAAATCAAACGCCGTCAGCTGCCGCAGTATCACTGCAATCAGTGTAAACCACAAACTTTCGCTTAGCGGATACACTTCGCGATCGGATGACCAGATAATCCAAAAACCCAAAACAAACGCTTCAAGCATACCAATCCCTTAATAAAATAAGATATTGAGTGAGTTGTTTTTTATAATTATTTCAGACAGATTTTAAGTCTAAGGACTTTGCAAAATGCCGCTTTTGAAGGTATTTTCAGCTATACGCCAACTCCTGCGCTGTTACACCTTGCAAAGCCTTAATCTGCATAATTAAACGCACTTAGGTCAAGCCAAAGAATCGGCCAGTTTTTGAGCCTGTGCGAAATCAATACTTCCCTCATAAATTGCGCGGCCGGTAATCGCACCGCTCACACCCTCTTTTTCAACGGCACACAATGCGTGGATATCGTCCAAATTCGTCAAGCCGCCGGAAGCGATAATCGGGATATTCACTGATTGGGCCAATTTGACGGTAGCTTCGATATTCACGCCGCTCATCATGCCGTCGCGGCCGATATCGGTATAAATAATGCTGTTGACCCCATCGTCTTCAAAACGCTTAGCCAAATCGACGACATGATGCTCCGTTACCGTTGCCCAACCGTCTATCGCCACCATACCGTCTTTGGCATCCAAGCCGACAATAATCTGCCCCGGAAATGCCTTACATGCTTCGCGCACAAATTCAGGATTTTTTACCGCGGCCGTACCGATAATCACATCGGTCAGACCCAAATCCAAATACTTTTCAATGGTTCCCAAATCACGGATACCGCCGCCAAGCTGTACCGGAATATCTTTGGCTACGGCGGCCAAAATTTCTTTAATCGCCGGAAAATTTTGAGGAACGCCTGCAAATGCGCCGTTTAAATCAACCAAATGCAAACGGCGTGCGCCTTGATTGCGCCAATGCAAAGCCATCTCTGCCGGCGAATCGGAAAACACCGTCGCCTGCTCCATCAAGCCTTGTTTTAAGCGGACACAGCGTCCTTCTTTCAAATCAATGGCAGGTATCAACAGCATTTTTTTCTCCTCTATTCAATTTCAGTATATTTTACACAAATTAGCGATTTTTAGCAGATTTATGTTAAAAACCTCAAATCTGCCAATTTAAAAAATTACGCAGCAGCAGCAATCCTGCCTGATGGCTTTTCTCCGTGTGGAACTGTGTGGCAAACACATTGTCCTTACCGACAATGCAGGAAAATTCATTCGGATATTCGCTGACGCCTAAAACAATCTCTTCATTTTTCGGCGCAAAATAATAGCTGTGAACAAAATAAAAATACTCGTTCTGCCCAATGTCTTGAAATAAAGGGTGCGGACGGGTTTGGCGCACTGTATTCCAACCCATATGCGGCACTTTCAGACGGTCTCCTTGTGCATCGGTTTGATTGGGCAAAAACCGTTTTACTTGACCTTCAAACCAACCCAAACCATCTGTATCGCCTTCTTCACTGTGTTCAAACAATAATTGCGCACCTACGCAAATTCCAAAAAACGGCTTGTTTTTCAGGCCGTCTGAAACCGCCTCACCCAAACCGCTTGCCTCCAGCGCCGACATGCAATCCGGCATGGCACCCTGCCCCGGAAAGATAACCTTATCCGCCGCCATCACCTCTTCAGGCCGCGAAGTCAGATAAATTTCGGTATTTTGATTAGACAAAACCTGCGCCGCCTGAACAGATTTCAATACTGAGTGCAGGTTTCCCATTCCATAATCAACAATCGCTACTTTCATTGCTTCTCCTCAGGCCGTCTGAAAACATTTAATGATTAATATAATAATAAGAATGATTGTAGCAAAAGATGGTTTAAAACAAAATATTGTCGATATACAAGACAAATAATAAAGGCCGTCTGAAATCCCGATCGGTTTCAGACGGCCTTTATTCATTCACACGATGCCTTATTCTTCAGATGCAGCTTCTGCTTCTTCCTGAACAGACTCTTCGCTCAGCGTGCCTTTGGTAGAAGGCGTTTGACCCATCATGCGCGGATCGTATTCAACCGCCATGCGCAATGCGCGGCCGAAGGCTTTGAAAACAGTCTCGGCTTGATGATGTGCATTACGACCTCTAAAATTATCGATGTGCAAGGTCATCATGCTGTGATTCACAAGGCCGTGGAAAAATTCTTCAAACAAATCAACATCAAAACGGCCGATCAGGGCGCGGGTAAAGTCGATGTTGTACACCAAGCCAGGGCGGCCGGAAAGGTCGATGACTACACGGCTCAACGCTTCATCCAACGGAACATAGGCATGACCATAACGGGTAATGCCGGCTTTATTGCCAAGTGCTTGTTTCAAGGCCTGACCCAATACGATACCGATGTCTTCAACCGTGTGATGGTCGTCAATGTGCAAATCGCCTTTGCAGGTAATATCCAAATCAATCAAACCATGACGCGCCACTTGAGCAAGCATGTGTTCAAGGAAAGGAACGCCGGTATCCAAGCGGTATTTGCCGGTACCGTCAAGATTGAGGCTGACGGTGATTTGGGTTTCGCAGGTATTGCGGGTAACGGTAACAAAACGGCCTTCGGTTGAAACGCCAGCTTCGGCTGCTTCAACAGTTTGTTTTTCCAAACGCGCCGCTTCAATCGCTGCTGCTTTTTCTTGATCTTTGCTGTGATCACGGTTCAGCCAGCCTTTGCGTTTGCGCATACCGGATTCCAACTTCGCAGCCAGGCTCGGACGAATGCCGCGTGCAGACTCATCGCCTGCTTGTTGTTCCAAACGGCGTTTGAGCTGAGACAAAGAGGCGGAGTTTTCATAACCGCATGCGCGTGCGAGTTTGGTCAATGAGCCGGCTTCTTCAACCAGTAACAGAAAATTGGTCAAATGCAGTTGAGCTTTGTTCATGATAATAGTTCCTTGAAATCAAAGATTGGGGTAAAGGTTTTTAATAACGGCCAAGACGGCATCATTTTGCGCTGCCGAGCCTATGGTTATGCGGACACACTGATCCAAAAGCGGATGGCTGCCATGCAGTTTTTTAATCAGTATGCGGTTTTGCTTCAATGTTTCAAACAGCCCGTCCGCATCAGGAACGCGAACGGTAATAAAGTTGGCTTCGCTCGGAAAAACTTCCAAACGGTTTAATTTCAACAATTCATTCATCACGCGCGAACGCTCGTTTTTTAATGTATCAATGTTTTGCTGAATGATTGGATGATGTTTCAATGAAAATTTTGCCGCCGCCAAGCTTAATTGATTCATATTGTAAGGCGGAAGGATTTTGGCCAGTTCACCCATAATGCTTGGACTTGCCACCGCATACCCCATCCGCAAGCCGGCAAAGCCGATTTTACTGATGGTGCGCATTACGACCAGGTTTTCGACTTCGCCCGCCCACGGAAGGAAACTGTCATGATGAAACGCGCCATATGCCTCATCGACAACCACAATGCCGGTTGCCGCACGAATGACCGCCTCTACTTCTTCTCGTTTAAAGCAGACGCCGGTAGGATTATTGGGATAAGCAATAAAAATTAATGACGGCCGATGTTGCTCGATCGCGGACAAAACGGCAGGAAGATTTAAAGTGAAATCTGGATTTAAGGGAACACCGACATATTCCATGCCATAAAGCGCAGCATTATGACGATACATAACGAAACTTGGCTCAACACCCAATACACGCGCATTTGGTTTGGCAACCAGCATGGTCAAAAACTGGATAAGCTCGTCGGAGCCGTTACCCAATGCAATTTCCGCTTTATTGGGAATACCGAAGACTTCCCTTAATTCTTCATAAATCCCGCTCTTGGCAGTATGAGGATACAAATGAATTGGTACTTCTTTTACTATATCCGCCCATTCTGACAACAAAGATTCATATCCGGCGAAAGGATGATGCGGACACTCCATAGCGTCCAACTTAATAAAACCTTCCGGCAAATCGGCAACCTGATAGGCTGTCATTACTTTAATATCATCACGGATAACATCAGCAACGCGATTCATGGTTTTCTATCCTCCTGAGATCAAGCGTCTATAATAATAACACAATCTTTATTTGATAAATATATTAATAAGACTATAAAACAGGATAAAGTTTCATTCGTTTGAAGAAAAAACAATAAATCCTTTCTTCAGCATCTTTAAACAATATTCTTGGCTTACCACGCCTTTTTAGCGGTATAATTTTAAGTTTTCCAGTACGGCTTTATGCCCTCAATATCGTGAACAATACACGCTCCCCATTACCTTATCTTGCAACGTCCATAAGCCTTATCCTGCTGATTCTGCTTTCCTTATCATGGGAATTGTGGATCGCGCCATTACGCGAAGGCGGCTCATGGCTGGCACTGAAAGCCCTGCCTTTGTGCCTACCGTTGACCGGCATTTTGAAAAAACGCATCTACACTTACCAATACAGCTCCATGCTGATTCTGATTTACTTTGCCGAAGCCTGTATGCGCCTGGCAGACACGGCTCTCGCTAGCCGGATTTGCGCCGCCGTTTCCGTATTATTGTGCATTACTTTTTTCCTTGGCTGCCTTGCATTTATCAAACAACAAAAACACACATCAAAATGACCTACCACACACTTTCAGACGGCCTGACCCAATCTTCAGTAAAAACCTTTTGGCCTTTATGGCTCAGTTTTCTTTGGATTTGCGCCGTCCCTTTTCTTTCACTCTACCGAGTCGGCCCATTGCCCAGCTTTTATCTGGAAGCCATCTCACTGAGCGGCTCATTGGTACTGACATTGATTAGCGCACACAAAGGCCTGCTGAATATCCGCCTTCCTGCACTCAGCATCGGCTTGTTTGCCATGGCTGCATTCTGGTCGCTCCAAGCGCGCCTCATGCATTCCATCTACCCCGGCATGAGCGACATCACCGCCTGGACCTTTGTCATTTTGTCACTGGGCGCATGGTCGGTGCGGGGCTGGGTGGCAGCTTACGGACAAGAACGCGTCGTCAGCATCTTTGCTTGGTCTTTATTGATAGGTGCAACTATGCAAGCCGCCATCGTCTGGCTGCAATTTAAAGGCTGGTCCAACGTAGAGTGGTTGACCGGCATCATTGCCCGAAGCAACGGCACCGTAAACGGCCAACTCGGCCAACGAAACCATTTGGGACATTATTTAATGTGGGGCATTTTGGCGGCATCCTATTTATGGACGGCACGCAAAATGTCCAATACAGCAGGTTTTCTGTTCGTATTGGCTTTGACTGCGACCCTCGGCCTTGTCAATTCGCGCACCATCTTAGGCTACATTGCCGCCCTATTCCTGATTACGCCGTTATGGTTTTGGCGTACCCGTTTCCAACACAAACGCGTACTGTGCATTTTCCTTCTGACCGCAATCCTGGCCGCCGCTTTCCAATTCGGCATGGGCAGCCTGTTGGATTTGTTTGGCAACATCAAATACGAAACCGCTGTAGAACGCGCAGGCACCAGCGGTTTTGAAGGCTCCATGCGCCAAATCGAATGGAGCAAGGCATGGATTGCTTTTCAATCCGCACCTTGGTTCGGCCATGGCTGGAACAGCTTTGCCCTGCAAACCTTCCTGATCAATGCCCAACAACAATACTTCCCCAACAACATCCTTGGCGTACTGTTCACCCATTCGCACAACATCGTCATGCAGTTATTGTCCGAAATGGGCATTGCCGGCACCTTACTTGCAGCCTTAACTCTGCTTGCAGCCGTGTGGCGACTATTGAGCCGCAACCAAACACCGGCCTCGCTGTTTTTACTGACTGCCGCCGCCATCAGCCTCTGCCACAGCATGCTTGAATATCCACTTTGGTATATCTACTTCCTCACCGTATTTAGCCTGATTCTGTCGTTGACACCCTCTTATCCGAAAGATGTTTCAGACGGCCTTTTATCTACCCGAATCAGACAATGGGCAGGCGGTATAGCTGCTTTATCGATTTTAATCGGCATGGCAAACCTCAGCTGGGAATATCAAAATCTGACCCAATATAGCCGTGTAGGGAAAACCGATGATCAGCAAACGGTTCAAAACAAAATCGACGGCTTGCAACGACTTTCCAAAGAAAGCCCTATGCTTGCCTATTACGCCGATTTGAGCTTGAGCAAACGTGCAGACCCGACCGATGCCTACATCCGTCCGTGGGCGGAAGAAGCCGCACTCAAAGCCCTGACCTACCGCCCCTACTCCAGCGCCTACCAAGTCGGCCTTTACCTCTACCGACAAGGCAAAAAAGAAGAAGGTGCGCAATGGATGCAGGCAATGCAATATTATTATCCTTATATGATGTATTTCTACGCTGACAAAATACGCAGTCACCCGGCATTCGCTCCCTTGCTGCCCAAACTTTTGTCCGATTGCAAAGATTTCATCAATGCACCGAAACACCAAACTGCCAAATCATGTGATAAACCTTAAACAAAACACACTTAATTGTCAGTTTGTCTAATTGTCAGTTTGTCCTTACAGGCCGTCTGAAAATGTAAAGAGCGACAAGTTTCTATGCAAAAAAGCGCAAAAGCACAGAAAATTACGCTATCAACAAAAGCAGATTGCATGTTAAGATTGAATACAACTCTATTTTAATCGCCGCACCGCCTATTTAGTGCCACGGCGCATACAATCACGAAAAGGAAATTCCATGAGTCGCGTATTACTCGTAGATGACGATGCCCTCTTGACCGAATTGCTGACCGAATACCTGACTGCCGAAGGCCTCAACGTCCACAGCGTTCCTGACGGTGAAGCCGGCGTTCAAGAAATTCTGACCGGACAATACGATGTCATCGTATTAGACTCCATGATGCCTAAAATGAACGGTTTGGACGTACTGAAAAACGTACGTACCCAAAGCACTGTACCCATCATCATGCTGACTGCAAAAGGTGACGACATCGACCGCATTATCGGTTTGGAAATGGGTGCGGACGATTATGTACCGAAACCATGCACACCGCGCGAACTCTTGGCGCGTATCAACGCCATCTTGCGCCGTGCGCAACATAGCAACGAACAAAACAACGCGCCTAACAGCATTTCTGTCAGCGACGTTGTCCTCTACCCTGCCAAACGCCAAGCCAGCATCAAAGACACTCCGCTTGAATTGACCAGCACCGAGTTCAATCTGCTCGAAGTTTTGATGCGCCACGCCGGACAAGTTGTCAGCAAAGAGACCCTGTCCATCGAAGCACTCGACCGCAAACTGGCTAAATTTGACCGCAGCATCGACGTACACATCTCCAGCATCCGCCACAAATTGGGCGATGCCTCCTTGATTCAAACAGTACGCGGCTTAGGCTACCTGTTTGTTAAAAACTAAAGATTAAACAGATCAATGAAACTGTTTCAACGCATCTTCGCCACATTTTGCGCAGTCATCGTCTGCGCAATCTTTGTGGCGAGTTTTTCATTTTGGCTGGTACAAAACACCCTTGCCGAAAACCAATTTAACCAACGCCGCACCATCGAAACCACATTGATGAGCAGCATCATCTCCGCGTTTAACTCGCGCGGAGACAGCGGTGCGCGTGAAATTCTTTCGGAATGGAAAAACAATCCGGTTTCCAATGCCGTTTATGTGATTACCGGCGACGATAAAAAAGATATTTTAGGCCGCAATATCGACAGCCTGTCCATCGAACGCGCCCGCATCTTTGCCATCAACAACCCCGAATCCGATTTAGCTCACATCGAATACGACCGTTTCGGCGAAGAATACCTCTTCTTCATTAAAGGCTGGGACAACCATCAAGCCCAACGCCTGCCCAGCCCGCTTTTCATTCCCGGCCTGCCGCTCTCACCGATTTGGCACGAATTTATCATTCTGTCTTTCATCATCATCGTCGGCCTCTTGATGGCATATATCCTTGCCAACAACATCACCAAGCCCATTAAAATTCTTGGCGGCGGCATGGACAGAGTAGCCAACGGCGAACTCGAAACCCGCATTTCCCAGCAGGTTGACGACCGTGACGACGAATTGTCCCACCTTGCCGTACAGTTCGACAAAATGGCCGAAAAATTGGAAAAACTTGTGGCCAAAGAGCGTCATTTGCTCCACCACGTTTCTCATGAAATGCGTTCGCCGCTGGCGCGCATGCAGGCAATTGTCGGCCTGATTCAATCTCAGCCGCAAAAACAAGAGCAATACCTCAAGCGGCTTGAAGGCGAATTGGTACGCATGGATACTTTGGTCGGCGAATTGTTGACCCTCTCCCGCCTAGAGACTTCCAATATCCCTTTGGAAAAAGAAAACCTCAAACTCGTTCCTTTCCTGACCAACTTAATTGAGGACAACCAAAGCATTGCCCACCAAAACAATCAAAGCGTTACCCTGAGCATTGACCCTAAAATCCCTGAAAATGCCGTAATCAGTGCCAACGAAGGCTATCTATACCGCGCCTTTGACAACGTTATCCGCAACGCCATCAACTACAGTCCGGAAGGCAGCACCATTCAAGCCCATATCGGACAAGACGGCAAAAACTGGATTATCGATGTTACCGACAATGGGCCAGGCGTAGACGAAATGCAGCTTCCGCATATTTTCACTGCCTTTTATCGCGCCGACTCCAGCGCGCACAAGCCCGGTACAGGTTTAGGGCTTGCCTTGACGCAGCACATTATGGAACAGCACTGCGGTAAAATCATTGCTGAAAATGTCAAACCAAACGGCCTGAGGATGCGTTTTATCCTTCCCAAAAAGAAAGCCGGAGACAAAAAAGAAGTCTGAAAATAAGGCCGTCTGAAACTTTTCAGACGGCCAAAAACACAAATAAGGAACCATCATGAGTGCAACTGCCCAAACCGGCTACTTCTTCATGCCTGAACACATCATCCTCGTCGGCGCCAGCGAACGTCCGCACAGCCTTGGTGAACGCATTTTCAGCCACCTGCTCGGTTCCTCATATCAAGGCAAAATCACCCCCGTCAATCTTCGACACAGCAGTGTCGCTGGTATTCCCTCCTACTCCAGCCTCAGCAAAATCCCGGGCCAAGCCGATTTGGTTGTTGCCGTTATCCCACCCGACCATTACGACTCGCTGTTCAAAGCCTGCCGTAAAAAAGACCTGCGCCACATTATCCTGATTCAAGATTGGGAAAACCTGCCACCCGAATCCTGTAAAAATGCCCGTTCCATCATTCAAAAATATCACGGCGACGAATTGAACATCACCGTATGCAACAGCGCAGGCATCCAACTCCCCTCGCTCAACCTCAACATCAGCACCCAAGCCGACTATCCGGCCGGCCATATCGCGTTACTGACCGGCCACAGCACCGTCAGCCGCAACATCAACCACCTGCTGAACACGCTGCACCAAGGCGTATCACGCCACATCAGCCTCAACTATGACCTAAGCCCCACTACATCCGCCGACTGGCTCAACCGCTTCGGCCACAACCGCCATACCAAAGTTGCCGTGATCCACTATAATCCGGCCGAAAACCAACGCGAGCTGTTCAGTGCCATCCGCCACTTTACACGCCACACCCCACTTATCCTGTTGTCCACACACTACACCGACGACACAGACAAAGCCATCCTGCGCAGCCTCAGCCGCCATTGCAATTTCCAACCGGTATTCAATACCGCCGAGCTGGAAGCAGCCCTAAAAGCCCACCTTTCCGGCATTCCCGTCATTACCAATCCCACCATTCTGTCCGACACGCCGATAGAATGGCTGCGCACTACCGCCAATGCCTGCGAATTGACCCTCGACCTCCCAACCGATGTACCATCCATCCGACAAGGCTGCATCGGCAGCAACCCTACACCTGCACGCATCCACCGCCTGGCGCTCGAACAATTACAAAATCCGCATACTCAAGCCCTGCTCGGCATTATTTCGCCAGATACGCCGGATGCGTACAGCATTCATCAAACTCTGGATAATTTGGCACAAAAAACCAGCAAGCCTATTCTCGTCAGCTATCGTTTTTCAGACGGCCTGACACGGTTTAACACGCCGGAAGAAGCTTTACTGACACTTTATTTCCGCAATCAAACAGCCTATTTGCAACAGGTGCAAAATACCCCTGCCCCAGCCAAAACAGGCCGTCTGAAAACACCTAAAAGCAAAAGTATCGATAAAGCCATTGCATCCGGCCAAACCGAACTGATGGCGGAGGCCCTATACCTGCCTCCGTGCCAAACCAAAAAACACAATGCCGTCCAATTTCGATTTAGCCGCCATGCCATTTACGGCAACATCCTTACCGCCCATTACAACGGCCAAACCGAAGCCTCATTACCTCCTTTTACCACGCTTGATATCCAGCATTTAAGTCAATTTGCGGAACTCGACAACACTTCCGTTCTCAATCAATTTCTGCATTCCCTAAACACGCTTATCCACAATGACCAGCATATCGGCGACATTATCCTCAACTACAATGGTAGCCAATACAGCAGCACCATCATTCCCGAAATCGTGGAAAAACCAGCCGCACCAACAACCAAAATTCCTAAAAAAGCCGTCCAAACCTTAGAACAGGCCGCAGCAAAAATGCAAAGTGCCGCCGCCTACCTCCAACAAAAAAATCCAGCCGCAGCCGAATTCCTACGCAACACCGGCGAAGCTGCATCCGAACTGCTGCACCCTAAAACCGAAACGCCCGAAATACAAAACGTACTCGCACCCTACCCGAGCCAAACCGATACCTTTACCCTGCCCGACGGCAACACACTGCACATCCGCGCACTAGAACCTGAAGATGCCGAAGCCAAACAAAAATTTGTCCGCCAATTACCCGCGGCCGACCGCTATACGCGCTTCATGACCCATACCAACGAGTTGCCGCTGCCCACACTCGCACGGCTGACCCGTCCCGATTTCCATACCGAATGCGCGTGGGCAGCCTTCGCTTCAGACGGCCGTATCGTCGCAGTCAGCCGTTACAGCCGCATCAATCGCAATGAGTGCGAGTTCGGCATTACTTTAGCGCCTGAGGCACGTAAAACCGGCTTGGCAGGCAAAATGATGAGCCTCATTATCCAAACTGCCACACAGCAAGGTTATCAAATCATGAATGCGGAAATCCTCAAAGAAAACACCCCAATGCTCAAACTCGCTGAAAAATCAGGATTTACCATCACCCCATCGGAAACCGACCGCAGCCTGTATCAAGCCAGCCTCGATTTGAACGCATGGCAAAACAGCAACAAAAACAAATAAAAACTTGCATAACCCGTGTGAAATATCCTAAAATTAGCGGTTTCTATATATCCGCATTTTTCAAAAGGACTCAAAATGGTAGTTATCCGTTTGGCTCGCGGCGGCTCAAAACACCGCCCTTTCTTCAACGTAGTCGTAACTGACTCTCGCAACCGTCGTGACGGCCGCTTCATCGAGCGAGTAGGTTTCTACAACCCCGTTGCCAACGAAAAACAAGAACGCGTACGTTTCGACGCAGACCGCATCAACCACTGGGTTGCTCAAGGCGCAAAAGTTAGCGATGCAGTTGCCAAACTGATTAAAGAGCAAAAAATCGCTGCTTAATCAGCCGAAACGACCATGACAGACACTCAAAAACGGGTAGCCATGGGCTACATCAAAGGCGTATTCGGCATTAAAGGCTGGCTTAAAATTGCCGCCAATACCGAATATACCGACAGCCTGCTGGACTACCCCGAGTGGCAGTTGTGCAAGGATGGCAAAACCCTGAATGTTGTGCTTGAGGCAGGTAAAATTGTCAATGGCGAACTTCAGGTCAAATTTGAAGGTATAGACGATCGTGACCAAGCATTTGCCTTGCGCGGCTATACCATCGAAATCCCCAGAGAGTCATTCGCCCCTACTGAGGAAGACGAATACTACTGGGCAGATTTAGTCGGCATGACCGTCATCAATAAAGAAAACATCGTCCTCGGCAAAGTCAGCAACCTGATGGAAACCGGTGCAAATGATGTTTTGATGATTAAAGGCGAACACGGACAAATCCTGATTCCCTTTGTCTCCAACTATATCGAATCTGTCGATACCGACAGCAAAACCATTATCGCCGACTGGGGCTTGGACTACTGATGCTGATTCAAGCCATCACCATTTTCCCAGAGATGTTCGACAGCATTGTCGAATATGGCGTTACAGGCAGAGCAAGAAAACAAAATCTTTGGCAGTTTCAAGCCATTAATCCCCGAAAATTTGCCGATAACAAACTTGGCTATATCGATGATCGCCCCTTCGGAGGTGGTCCGGGAATGATTATGATGGCACCGCCGCTTCAAGCGGCAATCGAAGAAGCCAAAGCAAACTCGCAAAAACCTGCCAAAGTAATTTATCTCAGTCCGCAAGGTCAGCCGCTGACACATAAAAAAACCGCAGAACTTGCCGAACTGCCCCATCTTATTCTTCTATGCGGACGCTATGAAGGCATAGATGAAAGACTATTGCAAAGCAGTGTGGACGAAGAAATCAGCATTGGCGACTTTGTCGTCTCAGGTGGCGAATTACCCGCCATGATGTTGATGGATGCCGTCTTAAGATTGGTACCGGGTGTATTGGGCGATATACAGTCAGCCGAACAAGACTCATTTTCAGACGGCCTTTTAGATTGTCCTCATTACACCAAACCCGTAGAATTCCAAGGCATGATAGTTCCTGATGTCTTACGTTCAGGAAATCATGGCTTGATTGCCGAGTGGCGATTGAAACAATCGCTGCGACGCACTTTAGAGCGCCGACCCGATTTATTGGAAAAGCGCAGTTTAATCCCAAAGGAATCCCGCCTCTTAAAAGAAATCTTGCAAGAGCAACAGGAAATCCAATCATAACTTAGGAAAAACAAATGAACTTGATTCAACAATTAGAGCAAGAAGAAATCGCTCGCTTGAACAAAGAAATCCCTGAATTCGCTCCAGGCGACACCGTTGTCGTATCTGTACGCGTGGTTGAGGGTTCTCGTAGCCGTCTGCAAGCATACGAAGGTGTTGTTATCGCTCGCCGCAACCGTGGCCTGAACAGCAACTTCATCGTTCGCAAAATCTCTAGCGGCGAAGGTGTAGAACGTACTTTCCAACTGTACTCTCCTACCGTAGAAAAAATCGAAGTTAAACGCCGTGGTGACGTACGTCGCGCCAAACTGTACTACTTGCGCGGCCTGACCGGTAAAGCAGCCCGTATTAAAGAAAAATTGCCTGCTCGCAAAGGTTAATAGCTTTCATCAAAAACCCACTTCAATGAAGTGGGTTTTTTGTTTTTATACAAGATCTCCTCGTCTTTCTTACACAATCCTGTAAGCCAATCACAATTCCCATCTCAAGCATAAACTTAAACAGAATCATAACTCCCCCTGCTTCTTTTAACCTTTATAAAAAAGGCCGTCTGAAACAAAAGATTCAGACGGCCTCACCATTACCGGTGGCCCGAGTGTGACCAAGTCAGGCATC
>NZ_CATNVN010000016.1:0-20242 GCF_951230505.1 uncultured Neisseria sp. | reverse complement strand
CGCACGAGTTCGGGAGTGGCATTGTCGGTCAAATAAAGCGTCATCAACGGCTGGAAGGTGCTGCCTTCTGGCAGGGCGGCCATAATGCGCGCTTTGTATGCTTGGGCATCGGCAACGCTGACGACAGGCGGCTTCAGGTTGGGCATGATAACCGCGCGGCCCATTTGTCGAGCGGTGTACGGGGCAACGGCTTTGAGCGCGTCGCCGTCGCGCAGGTGTAAGTGCATATCGTCGGGGCGGATGATGGTCAGGGTTTGCATAGCTTACTTTCGAGTGGTTTGGTTTGATAATATTTCAGACGGCCTTTATTCGGCGGTAACGGTTTCTAGCAAGTTTGATGTTTTTCAACCGTCAACCGGCCTAAGGCAAAACGGCGGCCTTATTGTCGTAAGAATGATGGGTCAAATAAAAAACAGCCTGTACCGGAAAATGCTCGGACGACGTTGTTTTAACGGTCAGCAAGGTTTCTTTCGGACTGCCGGACGCGCGCCATGCGTAGGAAATCTGACGCATAGGCAACGGGGTTTCCGCCAAATTATCGGCACGCAACTCAGCGTTCAAACCTTGCGGCGGATTTTCTGCCAAAGCCAAAAATTGTTTGAAAATCAGATGGTCGTCGGCTTTAGCCGTGCGCACGCTGCAACTGTCTTCAGTCAGGCTCAAATAATAATCTGCGCCGTTTTCCGTTTTCTTCCAAATGCTTAATGCCTCCAAATCCATCATTCCGGCAGGCAAATCGGCAATATCTTTTTTCGACAATAAAACCAGTTTATTAGCATTGGCAAACTCGCCGACAAGGGCGGCATCGCCGTCTGCGGCCACGCAGCTTTGGCGGAACAAGTCGGTTACATTTTGGGCATAATCGGCAGCGTTCTGCGGCAAAACGCCTTCATTGCCACATGCACTGAGGCAGACGGCCAATACGGCGGCAGACAACGCAACGGCTTTAGACATTTCAGACGGCCTTTATTTGTGTTTCAACACCAGCTTGAACACGCCGTCGGCCTCGCTCGATTCCAACAAGATATGTCCGGTCTGACGGCAAAACGCTTCAAAATCGCCGGGCGCGCCGCCATCAGTAGCCAATACGGTCAGCACTTCTCCTTCCTGCATTTGCGCCAAAGCTTTTTTGGCACGCAAAATCGGCAGCGGGCATTTCAAACCAATGACATCCAGAGTTTGTGTATTCATGATGAAACTCGTCATATTAATCAGAATTAACGTCAATTATACCGCACTTACTTGCACCCCACCCTGCAAGCCCATAAAATAAAGCCGTTTTTCACTTTGGAGCTGTCTATGCGCCGTTTTGCCCTTCTCGCTCTCAGCCTTGCCGCGACTCAAGCATTTGCTTTGGGTTTCAGCCAAAAGGATACGCTGACCAACACGCGTTATCAGGAAAGCCCTGAAGAAGTTGCCGCACGCGAATTTAAAGAACACAAAGCCGAGTTGCCACCTCTGCCCGATACCCAATCGGGCGATTGGTTCGACCTCTATGTCAACGAAACCTACGGCAAGCAGCCCAAAATCCTGCTTAGCAGCCTGCAAATCATGCCTGCGCCTGACAACAGCATCCGCTACGTCTTGAACGTGCGCTCCGACAAAGGCTACGACAACCTCTCCGTCGAAGGCCTCTATTGCGCCCGAACGTCCTTTACTTACAGCAACGACAAGCGTTCGTCTTACAAAGTATTCGCTTACGGTGACACAGTAAACCACCGCTGGATCGAGCCGCGTAAAGGCGATTGGAAGCTAATCGGCAATGCGTTCAGCCGCAACGACGCCCTGCACACCGCCCTGTATCAGGCATTCTGTATCGACGGTATGCCGACAACGGTCGAAGGCTTGGTACAACGTTTGAAAGAACGCGGCGGCCGTCACGGCACAACGCTGACTAACCACGACAAATAAACCACTTTAATCAACAAAAAGGCCGTCTGAAATTTTTCAGACGGCCTTGTCATTCAAGACGGCTTAGAATTTGTGATACAGGCCCACAGAAGCGGCTTTTTGTTCAACGCCGCCTTTATTGGCTGCAGTCAGACGGGTTTTATTGCCGACTTTCAGATACGCCAGTTGGGCAACTACGCCGGTGCGTTTGCTGAAGGTGTATTGACCGCCGACAACGACTTGGTCGAATTTATCCACCAATTTCTCGCCGCTGTTCACGCCCTTGGCAGGCCAGCCGTGCGCGTAAGTAATGCGTGGAGTGACATTGCCCAATTTGTAGCCGACTGTTACCGCTGCATCAACTACTTTCACGGCTTCAGATTTGCCTGAATCGACAGTAATGTCACTACCCTTGTACTCATTAAAACCATCGGTGAAATAGCCTAAATATTCGTTGCCTGTCTCATGGCCTTTGGCATAGTGTACGCCGCCGCCGACAAAAAGATTGTCTTTATCGTAATAAGTTTCGACTTTGGCAATTTGCGCCGCCTTGACTTTGCCTGATTTGTCGGTGTACGCGCCGTTGTAGTGGCCGTAAGCCGCATTGGCGGTAAAGCCGTTTTTAGAGAAACTCACGCCACCGGTGTATTGGTCTTTGGCCGGTTTGGTGTGCGTGTATTTGTCTGAAGGATTGCGGTTATCGCGCGGTGCGTAAGACACGTTGAATTTGAATCCGCCGAAATCCGGGCTGTCGTAGCGTACAGCGGCGTTACGGTTGCCGGTACGGGTAAAGATGCCCAAGCCTGCGGCATTGGTTTTGTACATCCATGGATCGATGGTGTCTATTTCGTTCAGCATATTGCTGAGTTTACCGGCGCGAATCTTACCGAATTTACCTTGCAAACCGATGAAGGAATCACGAGTGGCAAAACCTTGGGAACCGCCCGTGATTGCTGTTTTTTGTTCTACCTGCCAAATGGCTTTCAAATCGCCGCCCAAGTTCTCGCTGCCTTTGAAACCGATACGGGAAGTATTGTCATTGATGCTGGTTGCGGTAGAGCTGGTTTCAGAACCTGCATCACCTTTGATTTTTACTTGACCGACGGTCACGCTGCTTTTGATTTGACCATACAGAATCACTTCTGCAGAGGCAGCCAGTGGCAAACCGGCAATAACCAAAGCGATAATCGATTTTTTCATTATTCTCTCCAAAACAAAGTTAAAATCTCGTGAAAACACGTTTAGCAATATTAATGTTTTCCAACGTTACAAACAACTATTTTCATCTTGATAGACACTTTTATTCATTAGAGTTTAGACTTTTTACAACATTTTTAAATAAAACAGGCCGTCTGAAAACAATTTCAGACGGCCTTTCCTATTTGCAGCGAAAACGTTACTTGGGTTGTCTTAAAAACTCCGGTTCAGGCAGATGCGGCACAGTTTAAAGCCATGCGCGACATTATCGGCGGCGAAAACAACCGTCCCGTACAACCTTTGAACGACCGCGAAGTCAATGAAGACAAATAACTTCTAAGGCCGTCTGAAAATAAAAAAGCACCCGGATAACGGGTGCTTTTTCAATCACATCAATCAGGCTTTTTTGTTACCCAACGCGGCTTTTACAAACGCGCTGAACAAAGGATGGCCTTTGCGCGGATTGGAAGTAAATTCCGGATGGAACTGACAAGCGAAGAACCAAGGATGATTTGGCAATTCGATGGTTTCAACCAAACGCTCGCGGCCTGCGGATACGCCGCCGATGATCAAACCGGCTTTTTCCAACTGAGGCACATAGTTGTTGTTAACTTCGTAGCGGTGACGATGGCGTTCGCGGATATGTTCGCTGCCGTAGATTTTTGCGGCAAGGCTGCCCGGTTTGAGGTCAACTTCTTGCGCACCCAAACGCATGGTACCGCCCAAATCGGCAGATTCATCGCGGGTTTCTACGCTGCCGTCTGCAGTTTGCCATTCATCAATCAGGGCAACGACCGGCGCGGCGCATTTCAAGTCAAACTCGGTAGAGTTCGCACCTTTCAAGCCTGCAACATCGCGGGCGTATTCGATCAGGGCGATTTGCATGCCCAAGCAGATACCCAAGTATGGCACGTTGTTTTCACGCGCATAGCGTACGGCGGCAATTTTGCCTTCCACGCCGCGTGAACCGAAGCCGCCCGGCACCAAAATCGCGTCCATGTCTTTGAGCATGGAAACGTCGCCATTGCCCTTCTCGATGCTTTCGCTGTCGACAAAGGTAATTTGTACGTCGGTTTCAGTATGAATACCGGCGTGTTTCAGTGCTTCGATCAGCGATTTGTAGGACTCGGTCAAATCAACGTATTTGCCAACCATCGCGATTTTGACGGTGTGTTTCGGATTTTGAATCGCGTGAACGATTTTCTTCCATTCGGTCAAATCGGCTTGTTTGACATTCAGTTGAAGCTGCTCGGTAATAATGCTGTCGATGCCTTGGTTGTGCAGCATTTCAGGGCATTCGTAAATGCTGTCCACATCGTAGCTGCCCACAATGGCGCGTTCTTCAACATTACAGAACAAAGCAATCTTACGGCGCTCGTCTGCAGGCATTTCTCTGTCCATACGGCAGATCAGGATGTCCGGTTGCAAACCGATGCTCAACATTTCTTTAACGGTATGCTGGGTCGGTTTGGTTTTGATTTCGCCGGCAGCGGCGATGTAAGGCACATAGCTCAGGTGGGCAAACAATGTATTGTTGCGGCCGAGCTGGCTGCGCATTTGACGGATGGCTTCCAAGAAAGGCAACGATTCGATATCGCCGACTGTACCGCCGATTTCAACAATCGCCACATCATAACCAGCCGCGCCTTCATGGATACGGAGTTTGATTTCATCGGTAATGTGCGGAATCACTTGTACGGTACCGCCCAAATAGTCGCCGCGACGCTCTTTGGCAATCACGTTTTCATAGACTTGGCCGGTACTGAAGCTGTTGCGGCGGGTCATGGTGGCGTTGATGAAACGCTCGTAGTGACCAAGGTCGAGGTCGGTTTCCGCGCCGTCATCGGTTACGAATACTTCACCGTGTTGAAACGGGCTCATGGTACCCGGGTCAACGTTGATATACGGGTCAAGCTTAAGCATGGTCACGTTCAAGCCACGCGACTCGAGAATAGTAGCAATAGAAGCGGCGGCGATACCTTTACCCAAAGAAGATACAACGCCGCCGGTTACGAAAATAAATTTAGTCATGATGTGATACCCATGTTGGAATGTGTGATTTTAACTTGAAGCAGCATATTCTGGCAAACGGCAAAAGCTTCAGGCCGTCTGAAAACAGCGTTTTCAGACGGCCTTATCATACTCATTCTATATATCAGCGCAGCTCGCGGCGCAGGATTTTGCCAACGTTGGATTTTGGCAACTCGTCGCGGAATTCGATGTCTTTCGGCACTTTATATGCCGTCAGTTCTTTGCGGCAGAAATCGATCAGTTCTTCCTTGGTCAAAGACGGGTCTTTGCGTACGACGAAGACCTTAATCGCTTCACCGGTTTTCTCGCTTGCCACGCCGATACAGGCGACTTCCAAGACTTTGTCGTTGCTGGCCACCACTTCTTCGATTTCGTTCGGATATACATTGAAACCGGATACCACAATCAAATCTTTTTTGCGGTCCACCAGCTTCAGCCAGCCTTTTTCATCCATCACGGCAATGTCACCGGTCTCTAAAAAGCCGCGTGCATCGATTGCTTTGGCGGTTTCTTCAGGACGGTTCCAATAGCCTTTCATCACTTGCGGACCGCGTACCCACAATTCGCCCGGCTGTCCGATAGGCACTTCTTTGCCGTCCGCATCACGTAATTCGACTTCAGTCGAAGGAACCGGCAAACCGATACCGCCGCTGTAAGCCTCGATATTCAAAGGATTGCAACATACGCCCGGGCTGGCTTCGGTCAAACCGTAAGCTTCCACAATCGGCGTACCGGTGATTTTTTTCCATTTTTCCGCTACGGCTTTTTGCGTTGCCATACCGCCGCCCAAAGTCAGCTTCAAACGGGAAAAATCGACTTCGGCGAAATCCGGACGGTTAACCATCGCATTAAACAGGGTATTCACACCGATGAACACGCTAATCGGCTCTTTTTTCAATTGACCGATAAATCCTTTCATATCGCGAGGGTTGGTAATCAGGATGATTTTAGAACCGGTATTCGCAAAGATCATCAGGTTTACCGTCAAGGCAAAGATATGATAAAGCGGCAACGCGGCAATAACCGTTTCTTTGCCTTCGTGCAGGCTGTTTTTAATCCATTCTTTTGCCTGCAACATATTGGCGCAGATATTGCCGTGACTGAGGACAGCGCCTTTTGCCAAACCAGTCGTGCCGCCTGTATATTGCAGCAAGGCAGTATCGTCGCGTGTCAACTCGACTGGTTTGAACGTATTTGCTGCACCTTGCTTCAATGCCGTCTGAAAAGTCACGGTATTGGGAATGCGGTATTCCGGCACCATTTTTTTCACTTTGCGGATGACAAAGTTCATCAACGCGCCCTTAATCATGCCGAACATCTCGCCGACCGACGCGACAATCACATGTTTGATTTGCGTACGCGGCAACACCAACTCCAATGTATTGGCAAAGTTCTCCAACACGACAATCGTTGTTGCACCGCTGTCTTTCAACTGATGCTCCAACTCGCGCGGCGTATAAAGCGGATTAGTATTCACTGCCACCAAACCTGCCTGCAAAATACCGAAAAGCGCAATCGGATATTGCAAAACGTTCGGCATCATAATTGCCACACGTTCACCGCGTGGCAGTTTCAATACGTTTTGCAGGTAAGATGCAAAATCGGTCGCCAACTTGCCCACTTCGGCATAAGTCAGCGTTTTGCCCATGTTTTGAAAAGCAGGTTTATCCGCAAATTTCTCAACACTTTGACGGAATACGTCACTGATGGAGCTGTATTGAGAAATATCGATTTCGGGGCTTACGCCTTGTTCATAGCTTTTGAGCCAGAGTTTTTCCATATTGATCAGTCTTTGTTTTAGTCGTTTTTAGAATGGAGGCCGTCTGAAAGGCTTGATTTAATCCGCCGCTTCGTTTTCAGACGGCCCTTTTATTAAGCTGTAATAATGACAGGCTTGTCGGTGGACATGATGATACCGCCGCCCAAGCATACATCGCCGTCGTACAGTACCGCTGATTGTCCAGGGGTTACCGCCCATTGCGGCTCATCAAAGACAAGCTCAATGGTTTCATCATCCAAGTAACGCAACGTGCAAGGCGCGTCAGCCATACGGTAGCGCGTTTTGCAGGTATAGCGGCCTTCTTTCGGGCGTTCGGGCAATGTGAAACTCAAATCGTTCATAATCAGGCTTTGCGTATAAAGCAAAGGATGGTCATGGCCTTGTACGACAATCAGTTCGTTTTTGGTCAAATCCTTGGCCGCGACAAACCATGGTTCGCCTGCGCCGCCGATACCCAAGCCTTTGCGTTGGCCCAGCGTGTAAAACATCAAACCGACGTGTTCGCCGACTACTTTGCCTTCAGGGGTAACCATTTTGCCATTATTGGTCGGCAGGTATTTTTGCAGAAATTCGCGGAACGGGCGTTCGCCGATAAAGCAAATACCGGTACTGTCTTTTTTGGTTGCAGTCGGTAATTTGAATTCTTCGGCAATACGGCGGACTTCAGGCTTTTCCAACTCGCCCAATGGGAAAATCGCGCGCTCAAGTTGGAAAGGTTTGAGACGGTACAGGAAATAGCTTTGGTCTTTGTTTTGATCCAAGCCTTTGAGCAGGTAATGCACGCCGTTGCGAACTTCTTTTCGGGCATAGTGTCCGGTGGCAATGGTATCGGCACCCTGCTCTATGGCGTAGTCCAAAAAGCATTTGAATTTGATTTCGGCATTGCACAAGACATCCGGGTTTGGCGTGCGGCCCGCGCTGTATTCTTTAAGGAAATAAGCAAATACGTTGTCTTTATATTGCGCGGCAAAATTGACGATGTCGATATCGATTCCGATGATATCGGCAACGGCAATAGCATCAAAGGAATCTTGTTTGATGCTGCAATATTCGTCGTTGTCGTCATCTTCCCAGTTCTGCATGAACACGCCGCTGATTTGATGGCCTTGCTGTTTGAGCAGAGCCGCGGTAACGGATGAATCGACGCCGCCGGAAAGGCCGACGATGATGTTTGCTGGTGTGTTGTGAGTATTCATGAGCGGAATGTGGGTTTCAAATACATTTTTTAAAGCGTGATTTTAGCACATTTTGATTTGACGACAGAAAAGGCCGTCTGCAAGCCCAATGACTTTCAGACGGCCTTTATATGCAAATTCAAGCAATTAGTGCTGATGTGCGCCACCGTGTGCGCCGTGATCGTGCTGCATGTCGGCTTTAGGTGCGGTTTTCACTTCCAGCTCGACAGTTTGAGGTTTCGCGTTTTTGAATTTCAGGGTTACAGGCACTTTTTCGCCTTCTTTCAATTGTTTTTTCAGACCCATGAACATAACGTGGTAGCTGCCTGGTTTCAGCTCGGTTACGCCTTTTGCAGCCAAAGGCACGCCGCCTTTAACTTCGCGCATACGCATAACACCGTTGTCGTTAATATGGGTGTGTACTTCAACACGTTCGGCAACAGGGCTGCTGCCACCTACCAAGAAGTCTTGTTTGGCTTCATCGTTTTGGATTTTCATGAATGCGCCACCCATTTTCATACCTTCGACAGTGGCACGTGCCCAACCGTCTTCAATATGGATACCGGCTGCAGATACGGAAGTTGCCAAGCCTGCCAGAATCAGGGTTGCCATTAATTTTTTCATGTTTTGCTCCTTGTGTTTGCCAAATGGCTGGGATATACAGCCTTCATCTTACAACCAAAGGCCGTCTGAAAACTTTGATATAGATTAATTAATACTATCTAATCCTAATGAATTACCATATTACCACATTTTTAAGCAGTTAATGCAATAATCCAAACAATAAATAACATGAACAAAGCCATCAGTTGCGCGGCCGAACCGGCATCTTTGGCACGCTTGGCCAGCTCGTGTTTTTCAGTAGAGGTATGGTCAACGGCTGCCTCGACGGCGGTATTGAACAATTCAGTAATCAGTGAAATAAACGATGCGACAACAAGCACCATTTTGATGGCCGAGCTGAAATCAAGGAACAAAGCCAAGACAATTAAAATCAGGTTCAACCAAAAAACTTGGCGAAATGCGCTTTCATAACGATACGCGGCAGCCAGTCCGTCTTTGGAATAACCAAACGCATTGATAATGCGCTTGATGCCATTTTTGCCTTTTTTTTCAGATGCGTAGGAGGATGGTTCCATCATATTCTCAACATAAAAAGGCCGTCTGAAAAGAAACGGTCGGGTTAATTTTCAGACGGCCTTTGGGTTTATTGTTTTGCCCAAGATGCTACGGCATCTGCAAACATGGCGGCAACGTCGAAATCTTTTTGCTTCATGATTTCTTGGAAGCCGGTCGGACTGGTTACGTTGACTTCGGTCAGGTTGCTGCCGATGACATCCAAACCGGCAAGCAAAATACCGCGCCGCTTCAACTCAGGCGCAAGGGTTTCTGCAATCTCACGGTCGTGCTCGCTCAACTCCTGAGCCACGCCACGACCGCCGGCAGCCAAGTTGCCGCGCGTTTCGCCGTTTTGCGGAATACGCGCCAAAGCATACGGAACAACTTCCCCGCCGATAATCAGAATGCGCTTGTCGCCATGTACGATTTCAGGAATATAACGTTGCGCCATGATGGTACGTGAATCAAGCTGCATCAGGGTTTCAAGGATACTGCCGATATTGGGGTCGGATTCGGTCAGACGGAAAATGCCCATACCACCCATGCCGTCCAACGGTTTGATGATGATGTTGCCGTGTTCTTTCAAAAAGGCACGGACATCGGCGGAACGTGTGGTAACCAAAGTCGGCGCGGTAAACTGGCTGAAGTTCAAAATCGCCAATTTCTCATTGAAATCACGCATTGCTTGTCCGCTGTTAAATACTTTTGCGCCCTGCTGCTCTGCCAAAGTTAAAAACTGGGTCGCATACAGATATTGCATATCAAACGGCGGATCAGTGCGCATAATGACCGCATCGAAATCTTTTAAGGCCGTCTGAACTTTTGCCTCTGATTTAAACCATTCGTGATCGTCATCGTTCTTCGCACCGACAAACTCAAATGCTGCTGCCTGAGCCACTACCAAACCTTCACGGACGGACAATTCTCCGCTCAAGGTATGAAAAAGCTGCCAACCGCGCTTTGCCATTTCACGCATCATGGCGTAAGTAGTGTCTTTATAGGTTTTAAAACTTGCCATTGGATCGGCGATAAACAGGACTTTCATCAAAATTTCCTTGTAAACAGACGATATAATCATACCTTGTATTCTGCCTGCCTGAAAAGGTGGCAAAATATAGAAAAGGCCGTCTGAATCCTATTTTCAGACGGCCTTGAAGCTTTTAGGCGGCTGCCAAATGCAAGAGTTCGGCGGCATGGCTGCGTGTGGTATCGGTAATGATTTCGCCACCCAGCATACGCGCGATTTCCTCAATGCGCTGATGATGGTTCAAGACACTGATTTCGCTGACGGTTTGCTCCCCTTCGCTATGCTTGCGGACCTGCCAATGGTTTTCACCGCAAGAGGCGACTTGAGGAAGATGGGTTACCGCCAAGACTTGATGTTTTTTACCTAAGGCACGCAAAGCTTTACCGACCATTTCAGCGACGCCGCCACCAATACCGGTATCCACTTCGTCAAAAATCAATGTCGGCACTTGCGTGTATTGGCTGGCAACCACTTGCAAAGCCAAGCTGATACGCGCCAATTCGCCACCGGAAGCCACTTTGTTCAAAGGTCGGGACGGATTGCCTTTATTCGCCGCCACTTGGAATTGCACCTGTTCCAGACCATGTGCGGTCGGCGAAGACGGCAACAAGACGATGTCAAAACGTGCGCCCTTCATGGCTAAATGTTGCATATGCTCGGTTGTTTCTTCGCCCAAACGGCCGGCCGCCTGATGACGCATGGCGGAAAGGATATGCGCGGCTTCGTGGTATTCGGCAAGATTACGTGCGACTGTATTCTTCAAAGCTTCCAAATCGGCAGCCGCGTGCAGGTTTTGCAGGCGCTCATCGATTTCTGCCAGCTTTTGAGGCAACTCTTCCGGCTCAATGCGGTATTTACGCGCCATACTCATCAATTCGCCCATACGGCTTTCTTGTGCGGCCAATTCATTAGGATCGATGTCGCTGCGACCAGCCACATCGCGCATATTGGCACTGATTTCACCCAACTCGGCTTCAATACTTGCCAACATATTCAGGCTCTCGGCAAAGCGCGGCTCAATGTTTTGCAGATTGCCCAGCAGTTTTTGGCATTGATAGATTTGACGTTGGATGCCGTTGTCTCCGTCTATACTGTCGCCCACCTGTTCGGCGGTTTGCAGCAACTCGGCCGAATGCGCCAGGCTATCGTGGCTTTGGCTTAAGGTTTCCCATTCGTTGGGTTTGAGCTCCAATTGGTTCAATTCATTAAACTGCCATTCCAAACGCTCGCGTTCGATGGCCATGGTTTCTGCCTGCTCTTGCGCTTCTTGTAGTGCCTTTTTCGCATTGACCCAATTTTGATAAAGCTGTTTGACCGTTTCTGCCTGCTCTTTGCTGTCGGCAAACGCATCCAACAACTCGCGTTGCGCAGACTCTTGATTCAACGAATGATGGGCATTTTGGCCGTGAATATCGATTAACTGCTCGCCAATAGCTTTCAGCTGCGCCAATGTTGCTGCCTGATTATTGATATAACTGCGACTTTTACCCTTGGCATCGATAATACGGCGAATGCTGAGCTCTTCGGCATCTTCTTCCAAAAGGCCTTGCTCCTGCAGCTTCGCTTTCAGTTCAGGCAAACCGCTGATGTCGAACAAAGCAGACAACTGCGCTTCTTTGGCGCCGCTGCGCACTTGGCTGTAATCGGCTTTATCGCCCAACAACAGACCAATCGCGTCCAAAGTAATCGATTTGCCTGCGCCGGTCTCGCCCGTCAATACGGTAAAGCCGTTTTGAAAATCAAGATTCAGGTTTTCAACAATGACAAAATCACGCAAAGAAAGTGCCAACAGCATTGTAGTATTCCTTAGTAAATCACCCGCACCTATGCGGAATAGCTTTAGATAAACTGATTATAACTAAGATTTTTTATAGTTTGAATCAGATTTTTCTTATAATTTATCTAAGATATTTATTTTAAACAAATTATTTTTTAAGCAGGCAATAAAAAGGCCGTCTGAATATTGCTACATGTTCAGACGGCCTAAATTTATTTTACTCTGCCAGTTCTACTTGTTCATGCCCCATCAATTCCTGTCCCACTCCGGCAAGCAGGTTCAGATAACGCTCATACTGCTTGAGCATATCTGCAATCAATTCTTTTTGCGTCATATATTGCACATCGTATCCATCGCGCCCATCCGAGAAATACGTCAACGGTATGAATGTTGCCGCATATTTGAAATGAGGCAGGCTGTTTTCACGAATCAACTGGTCGGTAATTTCCCGCTTTACGGATTTAATCCCATAGACAAAATCCCTTACCGTCCCTTTATGCACCACCAGCTCCACCGACGGCTCATCCTGTTGCAACAGGCAACGGATTTCTACGTCCATATTGTATTTTTCGGTCAATTCGTTTTTCAATTCCTGCATTGCCGGAAGCGCCGTATTTTTCATAAATTTGATGATATCGACTTCCTGCGTCTGATTCATCATTTGGCCAAGGCGTTCCCTCCAATGATCGCCCGACCAGAAAATACTGCTCGGATTGACGGCGGTTGCAAAATAGTTGGCATCGTTGTTCAGGGCTTTCCACAAAGAAACCATCATAAAAATCATCAACACCGCAAACGGCAGAGACGCAATCAGGGTCATGGTTTGCAAAATAGGCAAACCGCCGGCACCCAACAACACAATAGCCACAGCCGAAATCAACACACCCCACATAACCGATTGCCACTTGGGCGAAGCCAGCCCTTTATCGCGCGAAGCAATATTGTTTAGCACATAAATGCCCGAGTCGGCAGAAGTGATAAAAAACAGCGCAATCACCAGCAATGCCACCAAGCTGCTGACAACCGGCCACGGCAGATAATTCAAAAAGGCAAACAGCAGTTTTTCAGGCTCGTTGGTCAAGGCAGACAAGGCGCCGTTTGCCACATGCGTGTCCAGCCACAGGGCCGAATTGCCAAATACGGTAAACCACAAAATACTCATCAGGCTAGGCACTGCCAATACGCCAAAAATAAATTCGCGGATGGTCCTGCCTCGTGAGATTCGGGCAATGAACAAACCGACAAAAGGCGACCATGAACACCACCAAGCCCAATACAACACCGTCCAGCCGGTAAACCATTTTGTATGCTCAGGCTCATAGGTATATGACTTAAAGCTGAACGAAACGAAGTTGCTCAAATAAGTGCCCAAATTGTCGCTGAATGCAAAAATCAAATACGTCGTCGGCATGCTCAGCAGGACAAACAGCATCAAAGCCAGTGCCAACACCAAATTGGTTTCACTCAAAATTTTGACGCCTTTGCCCACGCCCGAAGTTGCGGAAAATATGGCAATCGCCATCACAACAACGATGATGCCGACTTGCAAGACATAGCTGTTGTCCTGCACCCAGCCCATCTTCAGCAAACCGGAACCCATTTGTGCCGCGCCAAATCCCAAGGTTGTGATAATACCGAACAAAGTCGCAATCAAAGCCATCACATCGATGGCATCGCCCATTTTGCCGTTGATTTTGTCTTTTAAAATCGGATAAAAGCAGGAGCGCAACGCCAGCGGCAATTTATAGCGGAAACCGAAATACGCCAAGGCAAGCGCAATGATTCCGTAGATTGCCCAGGCATGAATCCCCCAGTGGAACACCGTATGCAGAATCGCCTCTTGCGCATTGCCTTTGGCAATCGGGGAAGAGAAATGCGATAAAGGTTCGGCCACACCGAAAAACATCAAGCCCACGCCCATGCCGGCCGCAAACAGCATAGCCAGCCATGATAAAAACGAAAACTCAGGTTCATCCTCGTTTGTACCCAACCTGATACTGCCGAAGCTGCTGATGGGAAGCGCCAATAAGAAAATAAGGAATACAGAGAAAGTCAGAATATAAAACCAGCTGACATTTTGAAAAATAAACTGCTTCATGGCATTTAACAAAGCCTCAGTATTTTGAGGCCAAACCAAAGCAGCTGACAAAAGCAAAAGGACGAAGAAAAGCGTAATACCGACCACGCTTGGGTTGAAAGAAGATTTGTTTTGAATAAATTGTTTGAATTTCATATCGGTTCCGTAGTTGATACAGCGCATATTTGAAGAACAAACGGGCTGCCGATTGATAAAGAGGGAAACGTTTCCGTATGCCTTCTCAAACTATTACAGAATGAGAGATATTTATTCTAATAATTTTTAAATTATATCACAAAATCAATAAGTTACAAAATTAAACGAAAATTTTATTTAAAATCATAATGTTACATAACAATAAAAGCCGTCTGAAACACGATTGTTTCAGACGGCTTTTACATTCAAATCAATTAATCAGTCTACTTCCTGATTCTACTGCTTCTTCAGCTTCCTCATCGCCTGTCGGCGGCGTTTCCATCAAATCGGGCAACACCAGCTCGCCCAATTCAGTCAGCGGCGGCAATTCTTCCAAACTTTCCAAACGCAAATCGCTTAAGAATGTTGCCGTTGTTGCCCACAAAGCTGGACGGCCGACAGAATCACGGTGGCCGATGACTTCAATCCAGCCCCTATCCTGCAAGGTTTGCATCACATTTTGCGACACCGCTACGCCGCGTATGCCTTCGATATCGCCACGCGTTACCGGCTGCTGATAGGCAATAATCGCCAGCGTTTCCATCACGGCGCGGGAATAACGCGGCGCGCGCTGCTCTTGCAGGCTGCCAAGTCGTTCAAAGGCAGCTTGGGCGATTTGGAAACGCCAGCCCTCATGGGTATGCACCAGTTGCAAAGCCCTGCCCTGCCAACGGGCCTTCAGTTGCGCCAACACATCAATCAACTTGTCTTGCGACAATGGCGGCACGCACAATTCTCGCATGGCTTTTTCGTTTAAGGGTTCGACTTGCGTCAACAGCGCCGCTTCAATCAGCGCATCGGGAGAAAGTTTTTCAGTCATAATAAAATCAATGTTCAGACGGCATAAACAGCCAAAGGCCGTCTGAAAGATAATATGGTCAACGGTTTGTTACGCGCTCAAATGCGCTTTCAGTTTTTCTTCGTCCAAAAACCAATGGCAGATTTCGGTATCGCCATCTAACAAAACAGGTACCAGCTCATTGTACTTTTCTTCTAAAACCGGATCGGCATCAACATCGACAATATCCAGCTCAAATCCAAACTGCTCCTGATAAGGCTTTAATTGTTCGCGCATTTTGTGGCACAGGCTGCAATATTCCCGAAACATCAAGGTCAGTTTCATGGCGGTTACTCTCGGAGGGACAAAAGCGGCCATTGTATAGCAAAATGCCGCCAAACCATACAGGCATGACAAAGGCCGTCTGAAGGCGCGAAACAACGCCTTCAGACGGCCTTTATGTATCTTCTAAAATTAAGACTGAACGTTGATACCGGAAGTCACGGTATTTTGGGCACTGCTTGCAGTCAAAAATGACGCTGCCAATTCGCCGCAGCAACCGCAACAAGTCGCTACGCCTAATTGAGCCTGCAAATCGCTCATGGTGGTTGCACCGGCGGCGATGGTCTCTTTGATGTCGTGGTCGGTAATGGCATTGCAGATACATACAAACATAATGTGCTCCAATTATTCTTGTTACTCTCTATAGTTGAGAGTAGGATTTATTCTTGAATGTAAATATAAATAAAAACGGTTTGCATTGCAATATTGGCACTGTCCTTTTGCTTTGAAATTTTTCTATGAAATTTTATATTTTGATTGATATTTTATAATTTTAAAGTTTGATAACCTTTCAGACGGCCTTAATGACAAAAAGCGGCATCTTCGAGATGCCGCCTTTATTTATGAACGGGAATGGTGTTCATCGACCATGTTTTTCAAACGGATATTGGCAACATGGGTATAAATCTGCGTAGTATTGATATCGGAATGTCCCAACATCATCTGGACTGAGCGCAAATCGACGCCGTGATTGACCAAATGCGTGGCAAAAGCATGGCGCAAACCGTGCGGGCTGAGCGAAGCAATACCGGCCGCTTCGGCATATTCTTTGACTATCATCCATGCAAGCTGACGGCTGATGCCACTGCGTTTCTGGCTGACAAACACTTCATCGCAAATTTTGTTTTTCAGCAACAACGGGCGCGATTCGTTGCAATAGCGTTCCACCCAATACGCCGCTTCCTGCCCCAGCGGAACCAGACGCAATTTGTCACCCTTGCCTATGGTACGGATACTGCCGCGATGTAAATCGATATCGCTGAGCGTCAATTTGACGGCTTCGGTCACGCGCAAACCTGTTGCATACATGACTTCGAGCAAGGCTTTGTCGCGCAGTCCGTGCGGCGTTTCCACATCCGGTGCAGCCAGCAACGCATCGATTTGGGCTTCAGTAATCAGCGTGGGCAGTTTGCGTTCCGATTTCGGCGCTTTAAGAAAACGGGTGGGATTGTCTGCTCTTTGCCCTGTTTCTTCTAGCCAGCCGTACATGCGCTTGCAAGCCGACAATGCCCGCGCTTGGGACGTGTTTTTTTCTCCCTCCGCATACACGGCATCAGACAGGGCAAATTCATCGGCACTCAACCAATCCTGCCCACCCTCGGCCAACCGCGCAGCGACTTTGACCAAATCACGGCGGTAACTTTGCAGCGTATTGTGGCTGAGCCTGTCTTGCAGCCAAAGGGATTCAAGCAGCTTGTCTATTAAATCGTCCATATTCATCAAACTGTATTGAAAGGCCGTCTGAACGGCATGGCTTTACATCCGTTCAGACGGCCTTTAGGTTTTCAAAGCCCTATTTAAGAGGCTTGAGAAATTGTATCCAAAACTTCTTGCGCGTGTCCGGCCACTTTGACTTTGCGCCATTCATGGGCGATTTCGCCGTTTTCGTCCAGCACAAACGTGCTGCGCTCAATGCCGAGGGATTCTTTGCCGTAAAGCTTTTTCAGCTTGATCACGTCAAACAGTTTGCAGACAGTTTCTTCTTTGTCGCTCAACAATTCAAACTGGAAACCTTGTTTAGCGCAGAAATTCTGATGCGATTTGACACCGTCGCGCGAAATGCCGACAACGGTATAGCCCAATGCTTTGAATTGTTCCAATCTGGCATTGAAATCCAAGCCTTCGGTGGTACAGCCGGGCGTGCTGTCTTTAGGATAAAAATAGACAACCAACGGCAAATGTTCGGCGGAATTAAAATCGCTGCCGGAAGAAGATGGGAGTGTGAATTGATATTTTGACATATTATTCCTTTCAGACGGCCTAAACCTAGCCTGCGTTTATTTTTCGCTTAAATTCAAATAACTGCGCGTACCTTGAAAATCTTCCAATGCGCGCAACAAAAGCTGGAAGTGGTCGTCATTGCCGGCCAAATCCAACTCATCGGCATTGACGGTCAGCAAAGGCGCGCTTTGATACAAATGAAAGAAATGGCTGTATTCGTCATGCACCCGTCCCAAATAGCCTTCGGGAAACAAGCTGATGATACCTTCGTGACGTTTTTGCAGGCGTTTGCGGTTGTTTTCGACAGCGGTTTGCAGATAAATCACCACATCAGGCTCCGCATATTGCGGCAAAATACGTTGCTTCATATCGGCAAAAAGCTGCTGCTCGTCATCATTCAAAACGATGGGCGTAAAAATACGGTCTTTTTCCGGCAAAAAATCAGCCACAACCATTCCGCCTTGCGCGCATTGGTCTTCAATAATATTCACGCTTTCAGCGCGGCGCGTCAGGAAGAAAAGCTCGGCAGCCAAGCCATTATTGGAAACATTGCTGTAAAACTTCATGAGAAACGGATTGTGATCCGGATTCTCCGACAACAGCAACGCGCTGAAATGCTCTGCCAAGCGGCGGCTCAAAGCGGTCTTACCGCTACCGATGGCGCCTTCGACAACAATATAACGAGGATTCATAGTAACTCTTTGTAATGTGTTTCCCAACAATATTTTATAGCAAAAAAGGCGTGTCCAACACGCCCTTTCTTGTTTTAGTCCGTTTTTCAGACGGCCCTTATTCTTTCAACAGGCGAATACCCTGCCCGCCCAAAGCCTGAGCCAAATCAGCCGCACGGCCATGCTCGCCCAACTCGAAATCCGGAAGAATTTCAGCCAACGGCAACATAACGAAACTGCGCTCATGCGCGCGCGGATGCGGCAAGGTCAGATGCGGGTCATCGCTGCGGATACCATCAAAATCGATGATATCCAAGTCCAAAGTGCGCGGCGCATTACGGAAGGTACGTTCGCGCCCAAATTCGGCCTCGATGCGGTTTAACTCTGCCAACAGCGCCACGCCGTCCAATGAAGTTTTCACGGTACAAACGGCGTTCACAAAATCGGGCTGATCGTCATAGCCGACCGGCGCAGTCAAATACAAGGAAGAAGCCTTTTCGAGCCGGATATGCGGATGCGCGTCCAATTCGGCCAAAGCTGCGCGAACCTGTTCGGTAGGATTGGCAAGATTGCTGCCCAAAGCAATAACGGCAAAATGCGGATACATTTCAGACGGCCTCTTTTAAAACGGCAGCGTTTTGGTTTTGGCAAGGAAAACAATCGTGGCAACACACGACATGGCCAAAACGTAGACGATATAGAATTTCGGCGAACGCGGACGCGAACGCATCATAATCATGCCCAACACAATATAAACCAGCAACAGCAGGATTTTCATGCCGAGCCACGGCGCATTGAACGGCGAAAAATGGGTAATCTTCATCAGCCACAAGCCGGTAAACAGCAACATGGTGTCATTCAAATGCGGCATGGCTTTCCAAATACCTGCCAACGGCTTCTCAGGATGACGCCAGAGCAGGAAAAAACGGATGTTGAACAACAGGATGGTAATGGCAACGAAAATCTGATGGCTGTATTTTACAAACAGATATTGCATGGCAGTTTCTTATGTTAAGGGTTGAAAAACAAAGCAGCTATTTTACCGCAAACATCTATTTCTGACGCAACTTTTCAATCGCCAGCAGATAGGGAGGCGCATTGCGGCGGTTGACAAAGCCATAGCGTAACACGGCAAAGGCTTCCTGCGGCAAAGTTTCCGCCCATTGCACAATCGCCTCAGCCTCTATTCGGCCGGCTTCATGTCCCGGATACAATACCGCCACAGCAAGGCCGTCTTCTTTCAGCAAACCCAAAGTATCCGTCAGCGCACGGATACTGCTTGCCGCTTCAGTCGTACAGCTTTTATCGCCTCCCGGCAGCCAACCGAAATTAAATACTGCGGCATCTAAAGGCTCGTCGATATAGGATAAAAGGTTTTCATGGCCGTCATGTATCAGGGCTACCCGACCATCTACGCCGTTTTCTTTCAGACGGCCTTGAGTCTGCGCCAGTGCTTTAGATTGCACATCAAACGCCCACACCCTACCCGTTTCGCCAACCAACTGCGCCAACAGCAAAGTATCATGCCCGTTTCCGGCCGTCGCATCCAAAGCGCGGCCGCCTGATTTTAAGGCTTGTTGTAACAGGGAATGTGCAAAGGGAAGAATGTTTTCAAGCAGCATGATAAAGGTCGTCTGAAAATAAAAATACCCTACCGCAAAAGCGGTAAGGTATTGAAAAACAGGAATGCGTTACATCATTTATTCGGCAGGTTGTTGCACAGTCTCAACTTGAACCGGAGCAGCTGCGGCAGCGGCTTGAGGTTGTTTGTTTTCGTGTTGCAGGCTGACTGCGCGTGCAGGAACGATTGTTGAGATAGCGTGTTTGTAAACCATTTGAGTGACGGAAGTATTACGCAGCAGAACAACGTACTGGTCGAATGATTCCACTTGGCCTTGCAGCTTGATGCCGTTTACCAAGTAGATCGAAACCGGAACGTGCTCTTTACGCAACGCATTCAAAAAAGGATCTTGTAACATTTGTCCTTTAGCTGTCATATTCTTGAGCTCCATTATTATGATTGTAAAGACGCCAAAATCGGCGTTTGATGGGATTGTAGCCCCGAATAGGATAAATTACCAACTATTTTTTTCTATCACACCGTTTAGGAATCCAGCAATAAGGGAACTTCCCGTCAAACCGACTGTTTCATTTCCATATTCACAACGACCCCAAATCCAAATTTTATGTTTTTTTAAACTCGGCAAATCCTATCGAAAATATGCTACGAAACTCTAATGAG